>DATFEC010000251.1:0-3358 GCA_035251655.1 Candidatus Limnocylindria bacterium
CCCAAGGAGTTCGCGCTCCTCCGCTACTTCATGCTCCATCCGAGCGAGGTCCTGACGCCGGAGCGCCTGCTCGAGCACGTGTGGGACGATCGCGCCGACCCCTTCACCAACACGGTCCGAGTCACGATCAGCAACCTTCGCCGCAAGCTTGCCGAGGCGGGTTCGGGGCAGCCGATCGAGACGGTAGTGGGGGTGGGGTATCGCCTCGCGGAGGGCGTCGCATGACCGATCGTCCTCCACCCCAGCGGATCGCTGCGTCGGTTCGATCGGTCCGCTTCCGGCTCGCGATGCTGGTGACGACAGCCCTGATCGTGACGGCAGGCGTGCTCGTGCTGGGCATGAACCTTGCCCTTGACACCGTGGCCGCGACGATCCCGCAGGAGCAGCCGACGACACTCGAGGAGGAGGTGCTGCGGGTGCTCGGCATGAGCCTTGACGAGCTCCTGGGAAGCGGCGACTCCGGGGCGACCGATGCACTGCTCCAGGTGGAGCAGGCCGTCCGAGAGCAGACGCTCCAGCAGGTTCGCAACCTATCGCTCGTGGCGCTCATCGCGCTGATCCCGGTCGGCCTTGCCATCGGTTGGGCCGTGGCAGGCCGCGTCCTGCGACCCGTGGGAACGATGGCCGCCGTCGCGCGGGAGATCGAGGCGACCGATCTCTCGCGGCGGATCCGCCTCGGCGGTCCACCCGACGAGATGCGCGATCTCGCTGACACATTCGACGCGATGCTCGACCGGCTCGATCGGGGTGTGCGGACCCAGAGCCGCTTCGTCGAGGACGCCTCGCACGAGCTGCGGAACCCACTGGCGGTCATCCGGACGACCCTTGATGTCGCGCTCTCGGAACCCGACGACGCTGAAGGATTGCGCCAGGCTGCCGAGGTGGCGCGCCGGACGGCGGACCGGATGTCGACCACGGTGGACGAGCTCATGGCGCTCGCCCGGACGGGCGTCCAGCCCGAGCGACGCACCGCCGTCGACCTGGCCGAGGTGGTGGCCGAGGTCGCCCAGGAGTACGACGCGGAGGCCTCGACCCGTGCCGTCCGCCTGTCCCGGCTCGCTCCGTCCGGTCTGGTCGTCGACGGAGATCGGTCCGCCCTGAAGCGGGCCCAGGCGAACCTCGTCTCGAACGCGCTCCGTGTCGCTCCCTCCGGCTCAGTGGTCCACTGCCGGGCCGGACGCGCCGGTGGATGGCTGTGGATGGGCGTACGCGACGTTGGCCGCGGCATCGCACCCGATGACCAGGCCCTCGTCTTCCGCCGCGCCTGGCGCGACGGGGCCCCAACGGCGGAAGGCGGCGGGCAGGGGCTGGGGCTGGCCCTCGTTCGCCAGATCGCCGAGGCACACGGCGGAACGGTCAGCGTGGCCTCGGTCCCGGGGCACGGCGCAAGCTTCGTCGTCTGGCTGCCGGACCGAACGGCATCTGAGAATGCGGTCCCCGTGGCCGAACTCCGTGCGCTGGCGGACCCGCTATGGACGGTTGGCGCTGCTTCGTACTAGACCTTTAGGTCGCGCTTATTCCGTCCGAATGCCCACGTTATCGGCCATTCCCTAGCCTCCGGGTCACCCGCCGGATCGGCATCGGGCCGACCGGCATGAACCTGTATCCGATCCGGAGGTCCGCACCCGTGGACGACCCCTTCTCGGGCGACGACCGTCAGCACCGCAGCTGGCGCGACCTGCCGCCGACACCACCTCTCGTCTGGCCCACCACCCCACCATTCGCGACCGCGGCGGCCGGTGCCGCTGCATCGCCGATCCCCCCTGCCCAAACCTCGATGCGGCGGCCCCGACGCCGGCTCGTCGTCGGCACGGCCGTCCTGGTCTCCGCCATCGCTCTCGTCGGCACCGGGCTGCTCGCCACCGGCGGGAATCTCGGGGCGCTCCTCGCACCGCTCGTCACGGCCGGTGGCCCGGGCGGACCGGACAAGGCGGCCGTGGTGCCTCCCCCGGGGAGCGACGAGCCGCTCGCCGACATGACGGCCCGCCTCTTGCCTTCGGTCGTGCAGATCGAGGCGGGCGGTGCGATGGGGTCCGGCTTCGTGGCGGCCGACGGCGGCCTGATCCTGACCGCGTCGCACGTCGTTGGCGCGTCGGAGGTGGTCACGCTGACGCTCCACGACGGGACGACGATCTCAGGAACCGTGGTCGCGGTTGACAGCTCCATCGACACCGCCGTCATCCGGGCCGACGAGAGTGCCGGTACCGACCTGCCACCCCTCGCCCTTGGCCCGCTCGCCGATGTGCAGGTGGGCGAGATGACGATCGCCATCGGCAGCCCCTTTGGCCTGAGCCAGACGGTGACCACCGGCATCGTGAGCGCGCTCGGCCGCACCGTCCCGACTCCGATGGGCGAGCTGCACGACCTGATCCAGACCGACGCGGCGATCAACTCTGGCAACTCCGGCGGCCCGCTGATCGACGCCGAGGGTCGGGCGATCGGCATCAATACGGCCATCGCGAGCGCATCGGGCGGCAGCGACGGCATCGGCTTCGCGGTGCCGGTCGACCAGGCCTCTGAGATCCTGGACAAGGTCCAGGATGGGACATGGAGGCCGGAGGACAACAATCCCGCCGACGGCATGGACCCGCTGGGAGGGCTGTTCGACCAGTTCCTCGGCCCTGACGGGCTGGGCGGTCTGGAGGACCTGTTCGGGCTCGGGCCAGACGGATCGCAGGCGCCAGGCGGCGGTTCGGAGTTTGCCGACCAGCTCCTTCGCCAGCTGCTCGACGAGCTCCTGCGCGAGCTTGACCCGGAAGCCGCAGCTCCTCAGCCGGCGCCGGATCCGGACCCGGTACCCGCGCCGGACGGTGCTACCGATCCGGGAGCCGATGCGTTCGACCGCATGATGCAGGAACTCCTGGACGAGCTGTTCCAGGGGCCGAGCCCGAACGGGATGCCGGACCCATTCGCCCCCGATGGCGGCACCGACGGCCTGGGAATATGAACATGAGCGTCGATCTGACCACCACCCGCCTGGCCCAGGTCCGTCACGAGCTGGCCCAGGTCATCGTCGGCCAGGATCGGGTCGTCGATCGGCTCCTCGTCGCGGTGCTGGCAGACGGTCACGTCCTCCTCGAAGGCGCGCCTGGCCTCGGCAAGACGATGCTGCTGGCGACGCTCGCGCGGATCCTCGGTGGCTCGTTCAATCGCATCCAGTTCACACCGGACCTGATCCCATCCGACATCGTCGGGACCCGGATCTTCCGGCCCTCGACCGAGGTGTTCGACGTCGAACCCGGACCGATCCTGGCCAACGTGGTCCTCGTCGACGAGATCAACCGCGCCCCGGCACGGGTCCAGTCGGCGCTGCTCGAGGCGATGGCCGAACGGCAGGTCACGGTCGGAGGTCGCACCT
>DATFEC010000230.1:0-3246 GCA_035251655.1 Candidatus Limnocylindria bacterium
GGCAGCCTGCTGCACGTCGACGCCGAGAAGGTCGTGATCTTGACTGCCGCGCATTGCACCGATGCCTGGGTGGGCGCGATTGCAGCAGGGACGATCGATTCCGTTGGGGTGTCTTTCGACCAGAACAACCAGGTCAACGGAACGACCACGGACGCGACCTTCTACGTCAGGGGAGGCGTCCCCATCAGCTTCTTGGCGAAGGACGCCCCCTTCGAGAAGTTCGACTACGGGCTGGTCGTCTTCCCGGCGGGTAGCGAAAATGCACTTGGCCAGACGGTCTCAGAGCGCTGGGGCGCGCTCGCCCCGGTTCAGGTGGCTCCAAGCGTGGATTACGTCTCGGATCTGATATCCGGTGTGAGCAATCCCACGCAGGCCCTGTCGTTCACGGCAGTCGGGTATGGAACTGGTGAGAAATTCCCTGTTCCGGGCCAGGGAACGGGGCCCGCGAATCCGTCGGGAACAAATACCTCGACGTTCCTCATCCGCTTTGTCGCCGAGGGCCTGACATACAACGCGCACAACCCCGTCAATGACGTGCTTCGGCTTTCGATGAACATCGCGAAGGGTGAACCGGGAACCTGCAATGGCGACTCGGGCGGTCCGATCTTCTACGAGGATCAGACCCTCGGGCGCGTCCAGGTATCCCTGGTGTCCGGCGGCGACGTGCCGTGCAGAGCGACCAATACCGGACCCGGGTTCAGCCGCACGGAAGCCTTCGCGTTCATCGCGTGCGGCAGCGTCGCGGGAGGCGTCAGCGCGGTCTCGTCGTGCGTTGAGGAAAGCGTCGGTCCCTAGGCCTCGGGCCCAGCCTCGGGATGAACCGGCAGCGTGAAGCGGACGGTGGTCCCGCGGCCCGGTTCGGAGGTCGCGGTCACTGTGCCGCCGTGGGCCTGGACGAGGTCGCGAGCGATCGGTAGGCCGAGGCCGCTCCCCGGGGAGTTGGGCGAGCGGTAGAAGCGGTCGAAGATGTGGTCGAGCTCTTCGGCGCTCATTCCGCTACCCGTGTCACGGACCGTGACTTCGAAATCGCCCCCTGCGACCCGTGCGGCGAGGTCCACGCTCCCGCCGGACGGCGTGTGGCGGAGGGCGTTGGCGAGCAGGTTCGAGACGATCTCGCGGAGACGGGCAGGATCGACGTCCATCGCCGGGACGGCATCGGCCACCGTGACGATGAGCTGAACGCCGGCTCCCTCCGCCTGGCCGCGATACCCGGCTGCGACATCGGCAAGCAGGGCTCCCAGGTCGGTCGGCTCGCGGTGGAGGACCAGCCGGCCGGCCTCCGCCAGCGTCACGGTACGGAGGTCCTCGATCAGCCGTGCCATGACCCGGGCTTCCTCGAGGATCGGCTCGAGGTGCTCCCGATCGGCCGGGTACACCCCGTCGATCAGCGCCTCCACGTTGCCCTGGATCACGGTGAGCGGGGTCCGCAGCTCATGCGATACATCGGCGAGCGACGACTGGCGCTGTTGTTCCATCTCCTCGAGTCGGCTGCTCATCGAGTTGAACGCTCGGGCCAGCGAGCGGACCTCACGTGGTCCTTCCTCCGGTACCCGGACGCTGAAATCGCCGCTCTCGACGCGCTCGGAGGCTTCGATCAGGTCACCGACGGGAATGGCGGCTCGGCGCACCACCCTGGCTACCAGGCTCAAGAGGATCAGGACGAGCAACACGCCGATCAGGACGGCCAGGCCTGAGCCAGCGGAACCGCCCAGCAGGTTCCCGATGAGCCACGAGATGAAGGCCGCCACCGACACGACGACGACGACCATGAAGATGAAGAAGCAGCCGATGCGCCACATGAACTGGCCGCGGGTGTGACTCCATTCCGCCGCCTGGTCCGCATTCGCCGGCGGCCATGCCTCGTCCGCGGGCCACCACGGCGGTCGGTGGCGACGGGGCACGTGGTGCCGGTGACGCCGGCGTGCTGGGTCAGACATCGGCCAGGCGGTAGCCGACGCCGTACACCGTGAGGAGGTACCGCGGAGCCCGCGGATCCGGCTCGAGCTTGCGACGGATGTTCTTCACGTGGGCGTCGATGGCCCGCTCGTACGACTCGTATGCGACGCCGTGGACGGCGTCGAGGAGCTGGGAGCGGGTGAAGACGCGGCCGGGCTGCCGGGCGAGGGCAGTCAGGAGCTGGAACTCGGTGGCGGTCAATGGCACCGCTCGGCCGTTCACATCCGCCCGAAGGCGTGGGACATCAAGCACGAGGTCACCGGCGCGGACGACGTCCGCACCGGGGTCGCCGGCGTGGCGTCGAAGCACGGCCCGGACTCGCGCGGTCAGCTCCCGAGGGCTGAAGGGCTTGGTGACGTAGTCGTCCGCGCCGAGCTCCAGGCCGACCACCTTGTCCGTCTCGTCGTCGCGGGCGGTGAGGATGATGATCGGGACACCAGAGTCCCGCCGCAGCCTCCGCGTGACCTCCAAGCCATCAAGTTCGGGAAGGCCAAGGTCCAGGACGATGAGGTCAGGCCGATCCTGGTGGGCACGCATGAGCGCCTCGGGCCCGCTTCGCGCGATCGAAACGGCGAAGCCTGCCCGCTCCAGGTAGTCGCGGACGAGCTGGACGATTCTGGGCTCGTCGTCGACGACGAGGACCCGCGCCATGTCCGGCATGGTAGTCGGGCGGGCGGCGCTGGCCGCCCGCCCCCATCGGTCCGTGAAGAGGACTACGCCTGGTCCGATGTCGGCTTGCCCGGCGCCTCGACCGGTGGCGCGTCCGGAGCATCCGACGCCTGGCCGTGGAGCTCGCGGTGCCACTCCTCGAAGTAGTCGCGCTTGCGACCGTGATGATCCCGCCCGCCGTAGCGGTAGCCGCGGTAGTCACGCCAGCCGTGATGCCGTCCGCCGTGGCCCCAGCCGAATGCGGCCCGGAACAGCCCGAAGATCAGGCCGAAGAACAGGAACAGGAAGAACAGGCCGAAGATGAACCCGAAGATCCCGCCGACCCATCCCATGTCCCACGGCTGTCCGACGTACGGCGGTAGACCGGCATCGGTCCCCAGGCCGGCGGAAACGCCGGCGTTGTAGATGCCAACGCCCACGGCGACCAGCAGACCCACGCCAAGTAGGAAGGCGAGGAAGCGAAAGAACCCAGACATGTGTATCGAATCTCCTTTGTGCGGACCGATGGTTTCGTGTCCGTTACCCAGGAGCCTGGGCTCGCGATGTGGGCGAAATGTGAACGCCCGACGGAGGACTCGCGCGATCCTCGGCCGCGGTGGTGGGCAGTCCGCCGCCGACCAT
>DATFEC010000245.1:0-6680 GCA_035251655.1 Candidatus Limnocylindria bacterium
TCATCCTCCCGTTGGTCGGGGGCCTCGGCGTCTCCGAGACCGGTCTGGTCGGCGCGTTCATCCTGATGTTCCTGGTGGCCGGGCTGCCGGAGGAAGCGATCAAGGGTGGCCTGGCGGCGTTCCGGGCTCGGCGGGAGCCCGATGTCGACGAACCGGCAGACCCGATGATCTACTTCACGAGCCTGGGGCTCGGCTTCGGGGCGCTGGAGACGGTGCTCTACATCGTGGGGGCGTACGCCGAGTTCCTGCCGATCAGCGAGAACGCGGCCATCGAGGCCGCGTTCCTGCTCACTGCACCGCTGCGCGCCATCACCGTGACCATGGGCCACGGGTTGTGGACCGGGATCGCGGGCTACTGCTACTCGGCGCGTCGGTTCGGGTTCGGCCGGCGTTCGGGCCTGGTGGTCGGGATCCTGCTCGCGGCGGTCTTCCATGCGGCTTACAACGCCGCGGTCGGGTTTGACCTGTTCGCCGGGATCGTGGTCCTGATCGTCACTGCGGGCGTATACGGGGTCATGCTTCGCTCGGCACTCGCCCTCTCACCCCATCGGACTGTCCTTCCGCCCGAGGCCCCCGCCGCTCCGGGCCCGCCGCCCAGCGAGACTGCCGCCTAGGAGAGTTCCCGCTAGCCGGCGATGCGGTCCAGCACCCGACCGTCGGCGCTGACCGAAACCGCGGTCGGCACGAGCGAGATCCCGTACTTGCGCGCGAGCTCGGGGCGGGCGCGAACGTCGACTGTCAGGACGTGCCGTCCGTCCCCGCGCAGCTCCGCGATGAGGTCACGGCAGTCGGTGCACAGCGGGTGGCTGAAGGCCACCACCAGATCGCCGTTCCCCGGAGCGGCGTGACCCGCCACGTCGAACGCGTCTGCCATCTCCGCCAGCTCGACCCGATCGAAGGCGTGGGCCTTGATGCCGCGGAGCCGCGCGCCGAGGCGGTAGACCTCGCAGCCCACGCACAGACCGGTGGCGGCAGCGACCAGGGCAAGGGCTGCCACGAGGAGTCCCAGGCCGGCGCCCAGCCCCGTCAGGCCGATGGCATAGGCGACCGATGCGGTGCCCAGCACGACCAGCCCGATCATGTTCGCGAAGCGGGGTGGCCGGCTGTCCTCGATCTTGCCCTCACCGAACCGCGGCTGGACCCACTCGAAGTAGACGACGCACGCCACGCAGTAGCGGCGACCGAGGCGCAGCCCGATTGCCAGCTGGGCGGCAAGAAGCGCGAGGATCGGCCAGAGGCCGGTCACCACGGCGACGAGGGACAGGCTGCCGATGGCGGCCTGGTTGAACCGCGGCGCCCGGGCGTCGATGACGTCGAGGTCGCGATATGGATGAGCGGTGCGCGGAGCGAGGATGGGCATTCGGATCGGCTCATAGGGATAAACGGAAGGACCGATGGGCATCGGTCTGGCAGGAGGCGGAAGGAAGAGCCGAAAGCGTCCGGTGGACGCGACCGCGCACGGGCGCGGATCAGGCGGGAGGCTTCCTCCCGCCTAGCGACAGGCGCAAGAGATGGGCTGCGGTCGCTGTGGCGTCATCGGTCAGGCGCAGCCTAGGGCACCGCACCCGGATCGACAAGCGACCAGTCATTTCAGGGAGGTGTCAGAAGTCGCGCCGATCTGAGAAGAACGACTCCGCTTCGGGTCGGTCGCGCTGGTAGATCGCGAGGCGCTGGCCGCCGGGAGCGGTGAACTCGCAGACTGGGCCGAACGGGATTTCGAGCTGGTGGCCGGCCTTCCAGCCGCGGCCCTTCAGGTCGTTCATGGCGTCCCGCAGGTTCGGGACGCGGTAGACGAGGACCGGTCGGTCGCCTTCCAGGTGCTCCGCCAGCAGGATCCGCGGGCCCTCATCGGTCATTCTGACCATGGCCACCCGGGTCCCCATGCCCTCCACCGCGAAGACGAGGGTGCCGCCGAGGGTCTCGGTGAAGTACCTGGCGTCGGCCGCGGCGTCGCGGCTCGGCATGTAGACGAAATCGAGCGCCTCGAACATGCGTGCCCAAGCCCGCTGACGGACTACTGCCAGGCGATGGAGGCCACCTCCACCACGCCTTTGA
The DNA here is from genome assembly GCA_035251655.1 of Candidatus Limnocylindria bacterium. Taxonomy (GTDB): domain Bacteria; phylum Chloroflexota; class Limnocylindria; order QHBO01; family QHBO01; genus DASTEQ01. Next base: position 2,056 of record DATFEC010000245.1, read on the forward strand.
TGCCCTTCAGCGTTGCGGCACTACGCTCGGAAACGGGGTAGGGAAGCGAGCCGGCGGCGTCCAGTGTTGCCGCGGAGGCCAGGACCTGCTCGCGCTCTGCCAGGGCGCTGACGCGCGCGGCGACATGGACACCGACGCCGCGGTAGTTGTCGGCGACGCGAGACACCGGAGCGGTGTGCAAACCGATGCGCAGCCATGGCGCAAAACCGTGATCACGGCGGTGGAGACCCAGGCGGCGCTGGATGGCGACCGCGGCATCGATCGCCGGCCGCGGGTCCTCGAAGGCCACGAAGAATCCATCACCGGTGTGGCTCACCTCCTCGCCCCCGTGCTCCCCGACGATGGCCCGGAGGGTCGTGTCGTGCCAGCCGATGAGCTTCTCCCACGCCTCATCGCCCAGGGCCTCCAGGAGCTCGGTCGAGGTGACGATGTCGGTGAACATGAAGGTCCGGGTCACGCGAGCCCCCGCCGGTCCGTGGCGCGCGGCGCCCTGCCGTTCGAGCTCGGCCTCAATGCGACGCAGGTCCGGCGCCGCTCCCAGCCGCTCGAATGTCGAGCGGGCGGTCTCCAGCTCCAGCGCGGCGTTCGTCTCCTCGCCCGTGGAGAGGTACGCCGTTGCCAGCAGCATGCGGGCCCGGGCCGTCTCGTAGGGCGCGCCGACGATCTGCCACAGGTGACGGGACCGCAGGAGGGCTTCGACCGCGCCTGTCGCGTCGCCTCGAGCCAGCAGGACGGCGCCGCGCGCGCCGGCAGCCGTGGCTTGGAGGGCGGTGGAGTGGAACCTCGTGCTGATCTCCTCCAGCTCGGTGGCCGCCGCCTCGGCGGTCTCGAGGTCGCCGGCCGCGAGGGCGATCTCGACCTGTGCCGGGAGCAGGTGGCTGCGGCCGAGGGGGTCGGTCGGGCTGTCGCCGGCCGGTCGGAAGGTATGGTCCTCGTCTTTTACCCGCAACGCTCGCGAGATGGCTGATACGGCCTGCTCGCGCTCGCCCTGGGCAAGCTTGAGCAGGGCGATGCCCGGCTCAGGGTCACGCCCGTACTCGTGCGCCCGCTGGTAGGCCTCCGCGGCGCCCGGCAGATCCCCGCGCTGCCGAAGGTTCTCGCCCAGCTCGTAGAACGCCCAGCCGAGATCCCACAGCAGCCGGTACCGCTCGAGATCGACACAGGCCTGACGGACCTCCTGCTCCGCCGTTCCCCAGTCGCCGCGCAGCCGCTTGACCTCCGCGCGGTGGACCCGGCAGACCCCCGGGTAGCCGCTGATGGCCTGCCGGCGCATTTCGCGGTCCGCCTCCTCGGCCCACTCGCCCGCACGCTGCCAGTCGGAGAGGTCGCGGCACGCCCCCATCGTCGCGCAATACACCCCCGCCGTGACCCACGGCCCGAGCTCGCCACCGGCAGCCGCACTCGCCGACTCGTCGATCAGGACGAGGCCCTCGTCCACCTGGCCCTGCCGGATCAAGGCCTGGCCCATCAGGTTCGTCGCAAACACCTCGACGTCTCGGTCACCGAACTGGCGGCCGAGGTCCCGCGCTTCCTCCGCCTTGCGGTATGCGGCGGGAGGGTCGCCGGCATCCAGCTCGCGGAAGCCGTCGAACATATGGAGGACCCCGTTCACGGCGGATGGCGGCTCGCCCTCGAGCATCCGCTGCGCTCGGCGGAGCCAGCCCACGGCAGCCCGCATGGCGAGCCGATTGGTGGCCTCGAAAAAGAGCCGGAGCGCGACGCCCGCGGCCTGCGTCTTCTCGCCCGCCTCGGCGTGGGCCGCGTAGGCACGCTCCAGCGCGTCGATACTCTCCTCGGGGTAGCCAGCCCAGAAGTGCGCCTCCCCCAGCTGCTCGAGGTCATCCCCACCGAGTCGGGTGCCGTGTTCGGCCTCGAGATAACCGGCGCGCGCCGCCTCCCAGTCGTGTCGCGCAATCGCCTCGCGCGCGGCCTCCAGGGTCGTCGCACTCGCCTGCGTCATGGGACGGATTGTCTTGCCGCCGGCGCGGTCTGACAAGAACCGTCCGAAACGGACGCTGGCTACTCGGCCCGCACCCGCTTGACGCATCCGGCCCGCGCGTGTTTCGGGTTCCCGAATGAACGGCCAATCGCCGGGTGTGGTAGGCATGACACTGATGACCCGTCGAATCGCGGTCGGTGGGGCCGTCTCGCTCCTGCTGCTCCTTGCCTCGTGTACCGGCTCACCGCCGGCGACGTCGTCCCCTTCCGTCTCGCCGAGCGTCGTGCCGGCCGAGCCGGCATCCGAAGCGCCGAGCGTCGAGCCTTCGCCAGTGAGCCTGGAGTTCTCGACGGAGGCGTTCCCCCTACCGCCCGGCACCCACCCGCACGACGTGGCGCCTGCCGCGGACGGCGGCGTGTGGTACACGGCCCAGCACACCGGGCGGCTGGGCTGGCTCGATCCCGAGACCGGCGAGACGCGCGAGATCCCGCTCGGAGCCGGGTCGGCCCCGCACGGGGTGGTCGTCGGCCCGGACGAGGCGGCCTGGGTAACCGACGGCGGACTGAACGCGATCGTCCGGGTTGATCCGGAGACCGATGCGGTTGCGGTCTACCGGCTCCCTGCGGTCGCGGCCAACGCGAACCTCAACACCGCCGCGTTCGATGGCGAGGGGATCCTGTGGTTCACCGGCCAGGCCGGCTGGTACGGGCGGGTCAACCCGGCGACTGCCACGGTCGAGGTCTGGGCCGCGCCCCGTGGGCCGGGCCCGTACGGGATCACCGCCACGCCCGACGGCGAAATCTACTACGCGTCCCTCGCCGGCTCATACCTCGGCGCGGTTGACACCGCCAGCGGCGAAGTGAGCGTCATCGAGCCGCCGACCGCCGGGGCGGGCGTGCGCCGCGCCTGGTCCGATTCCACCGGCCGGATCTGGATCTCAGAGTGGAACGCAGGCCAGGTCGGCGTCTACGACCCGGCCGATGGGTCGTGGCAGGAGTGGCGCCTGCCCGGCACGAACCCGCAGGCGTATTCGGTCTACGTCGACGAGGTCGACGCCGTGTGGCTCACCGAGTTCACGGCCGACGCCATCGTCCGCTTCGACCCGGAGTCGGAGTCGTTCCAGTCGTTCCCACCCGAGTCCACGCCGTCGGCCATCCGCCAGATGCTCGGTCGAGACGGGGAGGTCTGGGGCGCCGAGTCAGCCGCAGATCGGCTGGTCGTCGTCCGTTACGAGTAAGCCGTCTCGGCGTACTCGTCTTCGCTGGATATGGGCTCTTCCTCGTCGCGATCAATGAGCTCGCGCTCGAGGTCGAGGGCAATCGGGTAGGCCTCGCTCAACAACTCATCGAGCCGCTCGGTGGCCGCGCGGCCGTCCTCGGCGGACTCTGCGTTTCCGTTCATTGGATGGAAGATGAGATCCCGGAGGCTCCCGGACCCGCCGAACGCGGCCAGGAAGTGTTGGAGTCCCCAGCCGTCACGCGCGCGGATCGCGTGCACGTCGGCATCCAACCAGTCGGCCCAGTGCTCCTCGCCGTGCGCCTTGAGCAGCTCGACCGTCTGGTCGATCAGGGTGGCGAGGTGGTCCACGCTGTGCGCCACGCGGCTATCTTGCCGGGATGAGGCAGTTCGTGCTCCGCATCCTGGACATCGGTACTGATCCTGCCGATGACCCGGACCTCGTCCTCCGCAAGCGGACGGCGGTCGGCTCGTCGATCGCTATCTGCGCGGCGAGCCTCGTGTTCTCGGCTATCTCAGCGCTGGCCGACCGACAGATCCTGCTGGTGGTCTCCCTGCTCCTCGTGATCGGTCAGGCGCTGAACATCGTGCTCTTCGGCAGGACCCGCAACCTCGCCCTTGCGACGGTCATCACGATCACGCTCGGCTACCTGCTTGTCTTCACTGGCATCCCCGCCCTGGGCGGGCTGGCGCTATCTGCCGGGAGCGCGGTGTGGGGGATCCTGGCTCCGCTGGGAGCGATCCTGTTCCTTGGTGCGCGAGCCGGCTGGCCGACGTACTTCGGTCTCATAGCGGTCATCGTGGCCGGCGCTCTCATCGACCCGCTCATACCCGACGACCAGGCCCTTCCCCACGAGGTGGCCGTGGTCATCGGCGTGTACAACGTCATCGGCCCTGCGCTCATCGCCATGCTCCTGGTCATCTACATCGACGGCCAGCGGCTGGCGGCACGGCGGCAGTCGGATGCGCTGCTCCTGAATGTGTTGCCTGAGCCGATCGCGGACCGGCTGAAAGCCGGCGAACGGGTCATTGCCGACCATTACGACCAGGCATCGGTCCTGTTCGCCGACATCGTGAACTTCACTCCTCTGTCGGAGTCCAAGTCGCCCGAGGACGTGGTGTCGATCCTGAACGGCCTCTTCATCGAGTTCGATCGCCTGGCGGAGCTGTTCGACCTGGAGAAGATCAAGACCATCGGTGACGCGTACATGGTCGTGGCCGGCGTGCCCGATCCACGAGACGACCACGCGGCGGTGCTGATGGAGATGGCGCTGGCGATGCACGCGCGCGTCGCCGACTACCCGGCCGTAGATGGGCGACGGCTGGAGGTCCGCATCGGAATCGCCAGTGGACCGCTCGTGGCCGGCGTCATCGGAGAGCGGAAGTTCAGCTACGACCTGTGGGGCGACACCGTCAACACGGCGGCGCGGATGGAATCGAGCGGGGTCCC
>DATFEC010000155.1:0-3382 GCA_035251655.1 Candidatus Limnocylindria bacterium
CTCCTCCACGAGCTGCTCGGTGCCGCCGGACTGCTGTCTGACCCGGACCCGCTCGGGCCGGTCGTCGCCATCCTCGACGAGGTCATGGAGCGCCTCGGCCCCAACGTCGAGACCGATGCCAACCCGGCCAAGCAGCTGGCCTGGAGCATCCTCGGCCGGACGCCGGTCGTGTACGGCGCGGGGATGATGGCGCCGGTTGCGCGACGGTGGAAGACCCAGTTCAACGAGAACGCGAAGGCCTGGGCGTCGTACGAGGCCATGCCCGAGGCGAACCACAACGCGATCGAGGGCTCGATCAATCCGCGCGAGCTGGCCGACGCCCCGTTCGTGATCGACGTCCGGGATCCCACCGAGTCCGAAGAGATCACCGCCCGCTACCGGGTCGTCGAGGAGCTTCTCGGGGAGCGGGCCACGAACCGGGCTACCGTCTGGGCCGAGGGTCCCTCGCCGTTGGCCCGGGTGATGTCGGCGGTGGCCTGGGGCGACCTGGTCAGCGTCTACCTGGCGATCCTCTACCAGACCGACCCCACCCCGGTTACACTGCTCGCAATGCTGAAAGAGCGGCTCGCCAGGTCAGACTGACGGGCGCCTGAAGAAGGCGCCCCCGGGCGCCTGGAGGAGTAGCAATCGTGCATTCGGGCATGATCGGCAAGGTCGAGAAGGCGATGCGCTACGCCCACGAGCCCGATCGGGTGACGATCAACCGGCTCGAGGCGACCTTCGCCGGCGACAACGGGTCCCACCAGGTCTCCCTCGACGGCGAGCGCTGGCACTGTGACTGCCATCTCTTCGAGCAGGCCGGGGGCTGCACCCACACCCTCGCCATCCAGAAGATGCTCGACCCCATGCTGTCCGATGCCGCCCGTGAGACCCCGCTCTACGGCCACGTCGAGGTCGGCGTCGGGGTGTAGCATCGGCTGCCAACCGAAGACCGCGTGGGGTGCCGCCGCCGAAAGGCCGGCGGATAAATGGCGAAGCCGGTGCAAAGCCGGCGCTGTCCCGCAACTGTGTACCGAGCGCGCGAGCCCGGAAGCCAGGTCGCCCAGCCAGCACGCGATGTCTCCACCCTCGTGAGAAAGGGCAGGACATCACATGTCGGCATCTCGTTTCCGGTTCCTCCTCCCACTCCTCCTGGCCCTGGCTGCCGCCTGCCAACCGTCCGCCTCCGCCAGCCCCTCCGCAAGCGCGGACCCCATCATCGTCGCGAGCCCGTCAGCCGGGGCCGAGGTCACCTATCCCCTGACCCTGACCGATGACGCCGGGCGCGAGGTCTCGCTCCCGGCCGAGCCGCGGCGGATCGTCAGTCTCGCTCCGTCGAACACCGAGATCGTCTGCGCCCTGGACGCATGCGATCGCCTGGTCGGGGTTACCGATGTCGACGACTACCCACCCGATGTGGTGAATGTTCCCGACGTGGTGCTACTCGCGGTCGTCGACATCGAGCTCGTCGTCGAGGCCGATCCTGACCTCGTGCTTGCCGCCGGCAACGAGCTGACCCCGAGCGCGGTCATCACTGAGCTGTCGGACCTCGGCTACCCGGTGATCGTGCTGTATCCCGCGTCTCTCGACGCGGTCCTCGACAACATCACCCTCGTCGGCCAGGTGATCAATGCGGTCGACGAGGCACGGGCCGTGGTCACGGACATGGAGGGGCGGATCGCCGCCGTGGAGGAAGCGGTTGACGGCGCTCCGAGGCCGCGCACGTTCTATGAAGTCGGGCTGTTCGAGGGAGCGATCTACACCGCGGGCGAGGATTCGTTCTTGGCCGGGCTGATCGACACCGCGGGTGGAAACCCCGTCCTGGGCGACGCGCTGACCACGGCGATCGAGCTCGAAGACCTGGTGGCGGCCGATCCAGAGCTCATCTTGCTCGGCGACGCCGCCTACGACGCGTCGATCACGCCCGAGTCAGTGGCCGCTCGCCCCGGGTGGGGAGGGTTGACCGCGGTGCAGAACGGCGCGATCCAGGTCATGGCCGCGGACCCGGTCATCACCCGACCCGGTCCGCGCATCGTGGACGGGCTCGAGGCCCTGGCCCGGGCGATCCACCCGGACCTGTTCGACTGAACGTCATGCGCGCGACGGCAGCTGTCCGCCCCCTCGTTGGGGGACCGAGTCCGGGGCGGGCGACGCTCGTCCTCGGTGCCGGGATCGGCCTCCTGATGGTCGCCGTCCTTGCCGGCGTGGCCGTCGGCAGGGTCGAAGTCGGCTTGACCGAGACGATCGGGATCATCGCCCAGCACCTCGGTCTTTCGGTGGCCCCGACCTGGGACGCGTCCGCGCCGACGATCCTGTTCGAGGTACGACTGCCGCGGGTCCTTGCCGGCGCGCTCGTGGGCGCCGGGCTCGGGTGCGCCGGCGTCGTGTTTCAGGCCCTGCTCCGCAACCCGATGGCCGATCCGTACGTCATTGGTGCCGCCGCCGGTGCGTCGCTGGGCGCCGTGCTGGCCATCACGGCGCCAATCGTGCTCCCAATCCTGGCCGTCGGCGCAGGCAGCGCGTGGCTCGGCATCGGTCTGGCGCAGGTGATGGCCTTCCTCGGCGGGCTGGCGGCGGTGACCCTCGTGCTCATCGTCGCGCGGCAGGACGGTCGCGCGAGCATGGTGACCCTCCTGCTCACCGGCTACGCGGTGTCCTCGCTGATCGCGGCCGGCGTCGCGCTTCTCCTCGTCAGCTCGGGACGTGCCCTGTCGTCGGTGGTCGGGTGGCTGCTCGGATCGCTCGGCGGCACCGGCTACCCGGAGCTCGCTGTGGCCGCCCCGCTCGTCCTCGGCGGGTCGGCGTTGCTCCTCCTGCGCTGGCGGACGTTGAACCTGCTCCTGCTCGGTGACGAGGCGGCTTCGGGGTTGGGCGTGGACCTGGTGGCCGCCCGGCGCGGCCTCGTCCTCCTTGCCACGGTCGTGACCTCGGCCGCGGTCGCGCTCGCCGGAACTATCGGCTTCGTCGGGCTGGTCGTGCCGCACCTCGTGCGGCTGGCGATCGGCCCGGACCACCGCCTCCTGCTGCCGGTGAGCTGCCTCGGCGGAGCGACCCTCCTCGTGACCGCCGACCTTGCCGCCCGCCTGGTGGGCGGGGTTCCAGTCGGGGTGGTGACCGCACTCATCGGTGCACCGTTCTTCCTCTGGCTCCTCCGTCGTTCCGTGGCGGCGCCCACCTCGCCATGATCCACTCCGCTCCGGAGCCCATCCTCGCCCTGGAAGACGTCAGGTTCTCCTACCGGCGCCGTGGCCGTCCCGAGCGCGAGGTGCTGCGTGGCGTCACCGTCACCATCGCCCCGGGGGAGATGGTGGCCCTCCTCGGCCCGAACGGCAGCGGCAAGACGACCATGCTTCGGCTGGCGGTCGGGACGATGGCGCCCAGCTCGGGCTTCGTCCGCCTCGAC
>DATFEC010000067.1:0-4198 GCA_035251655.1 Candidatus Limnocylindria bacterium
ACGGCGAAGGCGACGTCAGCGAGGGGCCCGGCGAGCTTGCCACGCAGCCGGTGAACAGGACCGCTCCACCGATGAGCAGGGCAAGCCGATGCCGCGCCGACCGACGCCGGGACCGATGAGTCATGGGCTGCACAGCCTACCCGCTGGAATGGGGTAGGGTTCGAAGGCCGATGACGACCACCCGAGCGAGCCTGCGTCGCCTGGCCGCGGCCGTCGAGCCGGGTCCGGACGCGATCGGCACGGCCCGCACGATCGTCATCGAGCGCGTCGAGCCGGAGCTCGACGGCGGGCGATATCCAGCCAAACGGGTGGTCGGCGACTGGTTCACGGTCAGCGCCGACCTCATCGCCGACGGGCACGAGCGGCTCGGCGCGGCGCTTCTGATCCGGGCTGATGACGAGACCGAGTGGCGGGAGATCCCGATGCGCGAGGGCCCCCTCGATCGCTGGAAGGCCCGCGTCCGGCTGCGACGGAACCGGTGGCACCGCTACACGATCGAGGCGTGGCGGGATGAGGTGGCCAGCTGGTCGGAGCGCCTCAGCCGCAAGGCGCGTCTCGGGCTGGCAGTCGACATCGAGCTCGCGGAAGGGCGCCAGGTCCTCGGCGACGCGGCCAGGCGAGCACGCCGCGCCGGGGCGATGGAGGACGTCGCCGTCCTGCGCGAGGCTCGCGCGCGGGTGATCGCCTCTTCCGACGGACGCACCGCGGCGCGCGTCGCGCGCGAGCCGAACGTGCTGGCCGCCGGAGCCCGCCACCCGGACCGCCGGGCCGCCTCCCGCTACGACCGCGAGCTCGAGGTGGTGGTGGATCGTCCGGCCGCCGCGAGCGGGGCGTGGTACGAGCTCTTCCCCCGCTCGCAGGGGACGTCGCCCGGCGCGCCAACGACCCTGATCGAAGCCGAGTGGCGGCTGCCCGAGCTCGCGCGCCTGGGGTTCGGGGTCGTCTACCTGCCGCCAATCCACCCCATCGGCACGACCAATCGCAAGGGGCGCAACAACGCGGAGCTGGCGGAGCCAGGTGACGTCGGTAGCCCGTGGGCGGTTGGATCGGTCGAAGGCGGCCACGAGGCGGTTGCCCCCGAGCTCGGCGGGCTGGAGGCGTTCCAGCATTTTCGACGGGCAGCGGAGCGGGTGGGGATGGAGGTTGCGCTCGATCTTGCCATCCAGGCCTCGCCCGACCACCCCTGGGTCGCGGAGCACCCGCAGTGGTTCCGGCGCGCGCCCGATGGGTCGATCCGCTACGCCGAGAACCCGCCAAAGCGCTACCAGGACGTGTACCCATTCGACTTTCGCTCGGCTGACCCGGCGGCCCGCGCTGCGCTGTGGGTGGCCTGGCGCGACGTCGTCCTCACCTGGGTCCAGCGCGGCGTCCGGATCTTCCGGGTCGACAACCCGCACACCAAGCCGGTCGCGTTCTGGGCCTGGCTCATTCGCGACATCCAGGCCACGTACCCAGATGTGATCTTCCTGGCGGAAGCCTTCACCCGCCACAAACCGATGCGCCTCCTGTCAAAGGCGGGATTCACCCAGTCATACACCTACTTCACCTGGCGCACGGATCGCGCCCGCCTGCGGGAGTACCTCGTTGAGCTGACCTCGACCGAGATGCGGCAGTACTACCGCGGCAACCTGTTCACCAACACGCCGGACATCAACCCGCACTACCTCGCCCGTGGACGAGCCACCTTCGTCAGCCGGCTGGTGTTGGCTGCAACTCTGTCCGGTCTGTACGGGATCTACTCCGGATTCGAGCTCCTCGAGCATCGGCGCATTGGGAGCAGCGAGGAGTACAAGGACAGTGAGAAGTACGAGATCCTCGTCCGCAACTGGGACGCGCCGGGCAACCTGAAGCCGCTCATCGGCTCGCTGAACTCGCTGCGACGGGCCTGGCCTGCGCTGCAGCGGACCGAGACGCTCCGTTTCGAGAGGGCTCGCGCGAAGCGCATCCTCTTCTATCGCAAGGCTCTGCCCGTCGGACAGATCGACCTGCTGTCAGAGGAGCCGAAGCGATGGCGCCAGCCGGTATGGGTCGCGGTCAACGTGAATCCAACCTGGTCGGAGCGCGCGGTCCTCCGCCCGAACCTGGCGGAGGTGGGGATCGATCCGAAGCGTCCCTATCGGTACGTGGACCTGCTGACGGGTGCCAGCCGGGTTCGACGTGCGCCGACGATCACCGTCACTCTGGGGCCGGACCGCCCATTCGTGATTTTCACCCTGTCGCAGGAGCCCGGCCCCAAGGTCAGGTCGCGCAGGGCCGCCCGCCGAGCGGCATCGGACCGGCCGTACACCCGCCCGGGATGGTGACCCGGTGCCCCTCCCCGGGCTGACCTTCCTCGGGCACTCCACCGTGCTGATCGAGCTGGAGGGACTGCGGATCCTGACCGATCCGATCCTGGTCGACCGCCTGATGTTCCTGGCCCGTGTCGTCCGCCCGGTGGATCCGTCCCTGTACGCCGATATTGACCTCGTCCTGCTGAGCCACCTCCACATCGACCATTTCGACCGCCTGTCATTGGCCCGGATCAGCTCAGAGCCGGAGATCGTGAGCTGCCCTGGCGGCGCTGGGCTTGCCCGGAGATGGGGTTGGTCCCGGGTGACGGAGCTGGCCCCCGGCGAATCGCACCAGGTCGGTGCCGTTCGGATCACGGCGACACAGGCGGAGCACCCCGGCTTCCGCCCGCCGTTCGGACCCAGGGGCACCGCGGTCGGATATGTCCTCGAGTCGGGCCAGGCGCGGCTGTACTTCGCTGGCGACACCGATCTCTTCCCCGAGATGGCGTCCATGATCGACGGCGAGCTCGACGTCGCCCTGCTGCCGATCGGTGGCTGGGGCCCGCGGCTGGGGACCGGGCACATGAATCCGTCCACCGCTGCCGACGCCGTCGCGCGCCTCGGGCCGCGGTTCGCGGTGCCCATCCACTGGGGCACGCTGTGGCCGTACGGCCTCGGCCGATTCACCGCCGACCGGCTGGAAGGGCCCCCGGCGGAGTTCGTCCGCGCACTCGACGAACGTTCCGACCAGACCGGTGCCAGAGCGTTGATCGCTCGTCCCGGTGAGCGGGTACCCTTCGTTCCCTGACCGACGCGCCCCCGTCTTGAGGTTTTACCCACCCGTGCGCTCCTGGCTGACCCGCACCATGGCTGCTTATCGCGCTCAGGCCCACGCCCTTCGTCGACTCCGGCCGACCCCCGTCGGCCTGGCCGTCCGCGTCCTGCTGTCGATCGTCTCTGCCTGGCTGAGCCTGGCGATCACGGTCGCGCTGGCGCCCGGCATCGATCGGCAGCCCGGGGTTTCGGTCCTGGCAGCGGTGGCGCTCATCGGTGCCGCAGACTTCCTCATTCGACCGCTCGTGCTCGCCGCCGTTCTGCCCATCGGGCTGATCGCCGTGGTCGTGGTCGGCTTCCTCTACCGCGCCGCGTCGTTCTTCTTCATCCTGCCACTCGTCGGGTTCGACCTCGGCGGGTTTGGGAGCGCGGTCGTGGGCGCCGGAATCTACGCCGTGGTGAGCACGATCTTCGGCGGGCTGGTTGGCATGACCGATGAGGAGTCATACGGTCAGCGGGTGGTCAACCAGGTCATCAAGGACCACGAGCAGCTCCCGCGCTCCGAGGTGCCCGGCGTGGTCGTCATCCAGGTCGACGGCCTGGCGTTCCCGCTCCTGGCGGCCCAGGTGCGGTCCGGCACTCTCTCCACCCTGTCCCGCTGGATCCGGTCCGGGTCGCACCGGATGATGGAGTACACCGCCGACCTTCCCTCCCAGACTTCGACCGGCCAGGCGGGACTGCTGCACGGCAACGCGGCCGGCATCCCCGCCTTCCGCTGGTACGAGAAGGAACGACGGCGAATGATGGTGTCCAACCGCCCGGACGACGCGGCGGAGATCGAGTCCCGGATCAGCGACGGGAACGGGCTGCTGGCCAACGGTGGCGCGTCGATCGACAACATGTTCTCCGGCGACGCCACCCACGTTCGGATGGTGATGAGCAAGTTGAAGAGCGCCCAGGACAAGGCCGGCCGTGACCGGAGCATGTACTACTTCCTCCTGAACCCGTACAGCATCGGTCGGACGATCGTGCGCACCCTCGGCGAGCTGATCAAGGAGCTGTACCAGGGTTGGCAGCAGCGACGGCGGGCAATCGAGCCGCGGATGCACCGGGGGCTGAAGTTCGCCGCCCTGCGAGCCACGACCAACGTGGTC
>DATFEC010000048.1:0-2661 GCA_035251655.1 Candidatus Limnocylindria bacterium
GCCATGGCCGCATGCGAGCCGAACGCCACGCTGACCGGGTTCCCATCCGTCCCGCGACCGAGGAGCACGCCGACCTCGACCTCCTCATCGTCGTCGACGGCCCGCTCCACCGCGGCGTGCGCCTCCTGCTCTGTGCCGGGAGGGACGGGCAGCAGGAGCGTGGATGAGCCGATCGCGCGGTAGAAGGCGCGCAACGGACCCGGGTCGTCACCGCCCTCGGCATCGCGGGCGAGGATCGCCGCCTCGTACAGGGCAGCGGCGCTCTCCTCCAGCGTCCCGCTGGGGACGTCGCGCGCGTGGGATCCAGGGAGCGGCCGCTCCTGGTCGCTAGTCGTCCGACCGCTCCGGTGGGTGGGTCGGCCAGGGCTCCGACTCCGCTGGTGCGGGCGGCGGAGTGGCTGGTGCCGATCCGGCCTCTGCTGCCGTGCTTGTCTCAGGCGCAGCCGCGGCCGGAGGGGGCTCCGCAACGGGCGTGATTGCCGCTGCCGTCGGCGCGGCAGCAGCCGGCGCGGCAGCAGCCGGCGCGGCAGCTGCAGACTCGATCACGACTTCCTTGCGGCCACGCCGCTGAGCGCCAAACAGGATGGTGATCAGGCCGAGCGCGGCCACGATGATGCCGGCCCACGGCTGGTACGGATCCACGAACTCCATCAGCGAGAACTGGAAGCCCAGGTTCGGCAATACCAGCGACCCGACTCCCAGGATCACGAGCAGGACTCCGAGACTGATCATGCTGGAAACCCTCCTTGCCGGCCCAGTCTAGCCGCCGGTCTCCTTGCGCTCCGACAATCCCACGCTCTCCACCTCGGCCTTCGCCAGCCGGTCGTGCCGGCCCTCAAGGAAATCACCGATGGGGTCAGGGGTGTGATCCAGGAGGTCCGAGTATTCAAGGCGGTAGAGGGCCCGGGTGGCGAGCACCCGCTCGGCATCCTTGCGGTCAATCCGGCTCTCCTGCACGGCTACCGACTGGCGGATCGCCCGATCGCCGGCGTTCAGCTCCCGCAAGCGGCGGCGGCGCCACGGACCGTACCGATTCAGCCACGGGATGACGAACACCGCGACCAGGAGCAGGCCAAGCACCGAGGCGACGATCAGGAGCAGCCGTTCGAGGTCGGTGCCGGCCTGCACGAGTGGAGAGCCAATCCCCTGCAACGCGTCGCCGAGCAGGTCGCCGACCCCTTCGCCAATGAGCGGGACCTGGGACAGCCCGAGCCGCAGAGTGGCGGCCGCTCGCTCGAGGCCGGCCCCGGTTTCGCCGAGGTTCACCCCTACCGTGGAGAGCTGGGACAGCGTTCCGTACAGCTGGAGACCAAGGTAGGCCCACAGCCCGACCCACACCGCAGTGGCGAGGTCAGCCACGACCTCCTGCGTCCGCCGTTTCGGGACCTCGCTCCATATCCTCATCTGGTCAGCCTACATCCGATACAGGCTGAACCCGGGCTCGGGAATCGGTGCATTCAGCGCGGCGCTGATGCCCATCGCCAGCACGCGGCGGGTGTCCAGCGGGTCGATGACTCCGTCGTCCCACAGACGGGCCGTGGAGTAGTAGGGCGAGCCCTGCCGTTCGTACTCGGCCAGGATCGGCGCCTCGAAGGCGTCACGGTCTGCATCGGTCTCGAAGTCGCCGCGGACGGTGGACAGGACGCGGGCAGCCTGGGGTCCGCCCATGACGCTGATTCGGGCGTTCGGCCACATCCACAGCTGGCGGGGGCCGTAGGCACGGCCCGCCATGCCGTAGTTCCCGGCCCCAAATGAGCCACCGATAATCACCGTGAACTTCGGAACGGCCGTGGTCGAGACCGCGGTCACCAACTTGGCGCCGTCCTTTGCCAGACCTCCGGCCTCGTACTCGCGCCCGACCATGAAGCCGGTGATGTTCTGGAGGAAGACGAGCGGGATCTTCCGCTGCGAGGCCAGCTCGATGAAGTGGGCTCCCTTCTGTGCCGATTCGCGGAACAGGATCCCGTTGTTGGCCAGGATCCCCACCGGGTAACCCTCGAGGCGGGCAAACCCACAGACGAGCGTCTCGCCATAGCGCTCCTTGAACTCGTGCAGCTCGCTGTCGTCGACCAGGCGGGCGATGACCTCGTGGACGTCGTACGACACCCGCGGGTCGGCGGGGATGACCCCGTACAGCTCATCGGGGTTGACCGATGGCGGCCGCGCGGCGGCCGTTTCCCATGGCGGGTCCGGCTTGCGCCAGGCGAAGTTGCGGACGATGGAGCGGGCGATGGCCAGGGCGTGCTCATCGGTCAGGGCGTAGTGGTCGGCCACGCCGCTGGTCACGGTGTGGATCTCCGCCCCACCGAGGTCCTCGGCGCTGACCTCCTCCCCGGTCGCCGCTTTCACGAGCGGCGGACCGCCGATGAAGATAGCCCCCGTCCCGCGCACGATGACCGTCTCGTCGCTCATGGCCGGGACATAGGCACCGCCCGCGGTCGACTGCCCCATGACCACAGCGACCTGCGGAATCCCACGCGACGACATTCGGGCCTGGTTGAAGAAGATCCGGCCAAAGTGCTCTCGGTCGGGGAAGACCTCGTCCTGGAGGGGCAGGAACGCTCCGCCGGAGTCGACGAGGTAGAGGCAGGGAAGTCGGTTCTCGAGCGCGATCTCCTGGGCGCGGAGGTGCTTCTTGACGGTCATCGGGTAGTAGGTGCC
>DATFEC010000286.1:0-3840 GCA_035251655.1 Candidatus Limnocylindria bacterium
GTCCACAACCGAGGGCCCGCGCCACGTCGCGATCATCATGGACGGCAACCGCCGCTGGGCGGCGGCGCGAGGTCTGCCCGGGATCGCCGGCCACGTCCAGGGGGTCGACGCCATCGTTCCGATCGTCCGCCACGCCCCCGATTGTGGGATCGAGGTCCTGAGCCTCTACGTCTTCAGCCGGGAGAACTGGACCCGGACCGAGGCGGAGGTCAGCGGCCTGTTCTCGCTCGTCGACAGCGCGGTGCGGCAGCACACCGACCAGCTGATCGCC
Organism: Candidatus Limnocylindria bacterium; assembly: GCA_035251655.1. Lineage (GTDB taxonomy): Bacteria > Chloroflexota > Limnocylindria > QHBO01 > QHBO01 > DASTEQ01. The sequence goes on from DATFEC010000286.1 coordinate 272, forward strand.
GAAGGCGTATCGGTCCATGTCATCGGTCGACTGCACGAAGCACCGACTGACGTCCAGCGCTCGATCCGCGACGCGGAGGAGCGGACACGGGGCGGGGCGAGGATGCAGCTGAACATCGCGTTCAACTACTCGGGTCGATCCGAGATCATCGACGCGGTGCGAGCCCTGGTCGCCGCCGGCGTCCCGACGACCGAGATCGACGAGGACACGCTCGCGGAGCGCCTCTACACCGCGGGCCAGCCGGATCCTGACCTGATCATCCGCACCGGTGGCGAGTACCGCACGAGCAACTTCCTGCTCTGGCAGGGCGCATACGCCGAGCTGGTGGTCTCCGACCGGCTGTGGCCGGATTTCACCCCGGCCGACTTCGACCGCGCACTCGAGGAGTACCGCAGCCGCAGCCGACGGTTCGGGAGCTAGGACGTGCTTCGGACGCGCGTGCTGACCGCTGTCGTCCTCGGGCCGTTGGTCCTGGCCGTGGCCTGGTTCCGTGAGCCGTGGCTGAGCCTCGGGGTGCTCGTCGTGGTGGCGCTCGCCCTGGGGGAGGCCATTGACCTGCTGAACGCCGCCGGCTGGACCGTGCCCCGCCGGGCCACCTACGCTGCGGGACTGATCGTTGCCGCGGCGGCACCCCTCGGCCTGCTGGCGGGGGAAAGGCTCGCGGACGTGGCGGCCGTCCAGCAGCTCGGACCGTTTGGCCTCTCGCTGGCGCTGTTCGTTCTCGCGGTCATCGGCCTGGCAGCCGCTGCCCTGCGGAACGCGGACCCGCGCGTCGGGCTCCAGGCGTGGGCCAGCTCCGTCTTCGTCGTCGCGTGGCTTGGGCTGATCGGACCGATGTTGATCCTGGTTGGCCACCTGGGGCCGGTGGGGGGGACGCCCGAAAGCCCGCTGGGCACACTCGGGTGGGAGTCGGGCACCGGATGGCTGTTCGTCCTTCTCGGGCTCGTCTGGAGCTGTGACACCGGCGCGTATTTCGTCGGTCGCGCTATCGGTAAGCGGAAGCTCCATGCTCAGGTGAGCCCCGGCAAGACGGTCGAGGGCTTCTACGGGGGCATCGCCGTGTCGGCGCTCGTCACTGCCGGCCTCGGCTGGCTGCTGCTCGGACTGGCCCCTGTTCTCGGGGCGGCGATGGGTGCGCTGACCGCCGCCGTCGCCCAGCGTGGTGATCTCGCCAAGTCCCTCCTGAAGCGTGCCGCGGACCGCAAGGACTCCGGGAACCTGTTCCCGGGTCACGGCGGGATGCTGGACCGGATCGATTCACTCCTGTTCGCCGCACCGCTGGTAGTCGCCTTCGCGCTGGTCCTTGGCGGAATGTGGGTGACCCCATGACCGGGATTGCGCTCCTCGGTTCCACCGGGTCCATCGGCCGCCAGACGCTGGACGTCGTGCGTGCCGCACCCGACCGATACGAGCTCAAGGCGCTGGCTGCCGGCCATGCCGACCACGACTTCCAGGCCCAGGTCAGGGATTGGCCGACGGCATCGGTCTGGGCAGCGGAAGGCCTCATCCCAGACCTGGAATGGGTTCGCTGGGCGAACGGAGGGCTGGAGGAGCTGGCCACGGCCGACGGGGTGGACATCGTGGTGGTCGCCACGACCGGCATGACCGCTCTCCCGGCGGTGCTCGCCGCGCTCCGTGCCGGTCGCCGCGTGGCGCTCGCCAACAAGGAGGCGCTGGTCACCGGCGGGCATCTCGTGCGGGCTGCACTGCCCGCAGGCGTGGATGACGCGCTGGACTGGCTGCGACCGGTCGACAGCGAGCACTCGGCGATCTGGCAATGCCTGCGCGGGGAACGAATCGAGGATGTCGCGCGTCTGATTCTCACCGCCAGCGGCGGGCCGTTCCGTGACCGGGACCCCGCCTCCCTGGCGGACGTCACGCCGGCCGACGCCCTGGCCCACCCGACCTGGCAGATGGGACCCAAGATCACGATCGACTCCGCCACGCTGGTCAACAAGGCATTCGAGGCCATCGAAGCCAAATGGCTGTATGACCTGCCCTACCCTAGAATCGACGCCGTGCTCCACCCCGGCAGCATCGTCCACTCCCTGGTGGAGTTCGTCGATGGCTCGTTCAAGGCCCAGCTCGGCCTGCCCGACATGCGGCTCCCGATCCAATACGCCCTGTCGTACCCGGAACGCCACCCGGGCCCGGCGCGGGCTGCCGCGCCGGAGGACTGGCAGCCACTGACCTTCTCTGCCCTGAACCCGGCGCGCTTCCCGGCCTACGCCACGGTGCGGGCCGCCGCGGAGGCGGGAGGCAACCGCGGCACCGTGCTGAACGCCGCCGACGAAGTGGCGATCTCCGCTTTCCTGGTCGGCGCCCTGCCGTTCCCGGCCATCGCGACCACGATCGAGCGTGCCGTCGAGCGATGGGGGAACGACACCGAGCCAACCCTCGACGACGTTAGCGCCCTAGACGCGGAGGTCCGGGGCTCGCTCGAGGCCGAGCTCGGCATCGGTGAGGCTGCCTGATGGACGTCGTTCTCACCATCGTCGCGTTCCTCGCGATCATCCTCATCCTCGTCCTCGTCCACGAGATCGGTCACTTTGCGGTCGCGAAGTGGGCGGGCGTGGCTGTCCAGGAGTTCGGGGTCGGTTTCCCACCCCGGATCGCCTCGATCGTGTTCCGCGGGACTCGCTACTCCCTGAACGCGATCCCGCTCGGCGGCTTCGTGAAGATGCTCGGCGAGGACGGGGAGATCGAGGTTGCGCGGCTGCGCGAGCGCGGCCTGTCCGACACGGCCATCGAGAAGGTCATGGAAGGCGCGCTCAGCCGGCGCCGCATCCCGGTTCGGCTGGCGGTGCTCCTGGCCGGCGTGCTCATGAACTTCGTGGTCGGCGGGCTCCTGTTTGCGATGGCCTACGCCCAACCCACGCCGGAGTATTACGGCCCGGTCACCGTCACCTCCATCCAGGCGGACAGCCCCGGGGAAGGGCTGCTCTTCGAGGGCGACGTGATCACCGGGGCCGATGGGCGCACGTTCGAGTTGTCGGCCGACCTCACCGCGTACGTCCGGGACCGAGCTGGCGAGCCGGTCACCCTCCAGGTCACCCGTGGCACGGAAGAGATCGAGGTGGTGGTCACTCCCCGGGTGCTCACCGAGGAGCAGCAGCAGGCCGGGATGGGGGCCGTCGGGTTCGGGTGGGAGTCGGAAGAGATGGTCATGGGGCCACCGCTGGCCGATGGGCCGGTGGACGCCCTGGCCCAGGGCTTCGCGACAGCGGCTCGGGTCGCCGTCGAGATCCCCGGCGGGCTGGTCCGGGCCATCGCCGGCATGCTCGGCCTCGCCCCGCCGACGGGGGATGTGGCCGGCCCGATAGGCATCGCGCAGCAGACCGGGCGCCTGCTCGACGCCCCGCTGGTCAGCCAGCTCTTCTTCGTCGGCCTGCTGTCGATCAACCTCGCCGTGCTGAACGTCCTGCCGTTCCCGCCGCTCGACGGCGGCCGCGTCCTGATCGTGCTCATCGAGGCCATTCGCCGCCGCAAGCTCTCCGCCGAGCGCGAAGCGCTGATCTACTTCACGGGCTTCGTCGTCCTCATCGCACTCGTCATCCTGATCTCGATCC
>DATFEC010000026.1:0-16044 GCA_035251655.1 Candidatus Limnocylindria bacterium
CCCGGGACGGTGGCCCAGCCAGATCGCGCCAAAAGCGGTCGCTCCCGGGACGGTGGCCCCTGCCGGCGCGGCAGCGACCGCTTTTGGCGCGATCTGGCTGGGCGAGGACGCTGCCGCGGAGGCTGCCGCGGCGCCCCGCGACCGCATCGAGGACCTGCGCCGCAACAGGAACCGCCTGCGGGCGCTGCTCGCCGACCCGGCGTTCACCGGCCGCGCCCCCGAGGCCGTGGTGCGCCGCGAGCGCGAGCGACTGGCGGACATCGAGGAGCGGCTGAGGCAGGTCGGCGGCCAAATGGGGCCGGGGTAGAATCGCCGCCGTGGGACTGTTTCGTCGTCGCAAGTCCGAGCCGGAGCCCGAGCCGGCCGCCGAGACGAGTTTCGCCCTCGTCACCGGGCGCCAGTACTCGGTGGCCCTCGCCTACCTGGCCCGTGGGGGGGACGCGATCCGACTGGCGCCCGGGCCGGACGTCTTGGCCAGCCTGCCCCGGATCGTGGAGCCGCTGACGCTCGACGGCGTCGAGGTCGTGGCCCCCTTGCCCCTCGAGCTCGCGTCCGCAGCCCCGGCCATCGAGCGCATCTCTGAGCTCGAGCAATGGATCCTCGCCCGCCGGCAGGCGAGCCCGGTGACCCGCCACGCGCTCCACGTCCTGGAGCTGACCGAGGCAATCGACATGACGATCGACACCCTCATCTGTGGCCTGCTGCACGGCGAGACCGATACGACCGGCTACCCGACCTACGACGCCATCAGCGGTGGCCTGGCCAGCCATTTCGACGACCTTACCGGCGAGCTGATCGTGCGGGCGGTGGTCGGCTGGGGCGGCAAGGGACAACGCGGTGACACCGAGCGCATCGGCACCAGGCTCCTGAGCAACCTTCAGCAGCAGGTCCTCGTCTCGGGCCTGCGGGTGAGCAGCGCCGAAGCCCCGGTCCGCGGTCAGGCTGGTGAGGGCCGGATATGCGGACACTGCGGTTTCGACTCCACCGGCACCGGCGCGTTCTACTGCCCGAAGTGCGGGATGCGGCTCGGCGGAACGGGGTAGCCATCGGTACATTCGTCCCATTGTCCGTGGGTCCCCACGGCAGGAGACTGGTGCCCCGAGTCACCGCATCGAAGGGCACTCATGGAACGACCCCGAGTCCTGCTTGCCGCGCACGACGATGCCGCCGCGATCGCCCACGCCCTGGCACGGGCGGGCTTCGAGGTCATCGGCAGTGAAGACGCGTACGAGGCCCTGCTGCTCGAGGGCCACAGGCCTGAGATGGCGGTTATCGACGCCGACCTTGCGCCGAGCACCGTCCGGCGTGTTCACGGCCGGCTGAACGAGGACGGCCCGGTTCCGGCCCTGATCCTGCTCGGTGACGAGAACGGGGACCTCGACGACGTGTGGCAGGTCAGCGACGAGTTCGTCGTCAAGCCGGCCCTCCCCGACGCCCTCGTGTTTCGGCTGCAGGCGCTCCTCATCCGTTCCGGAGCCGCCGCGGCACCGCCCCCCACGGTCGAGGACGTGGCCCCGGTCATGATCGGCGCGCACGACCCGACGCGCTCCCGGGTGGTGGCAGTTTTCGCCCCCAAGGGTGGCGTGGGCAAGACGACCGTGGCCGTGAACCTCTCGGTCGCGCTCCGCCTCCAGACCCGCGTCCCGGTCCTGCTCCTCGACGCCGACGCCGGAGTCGGCAACGTAACCGCGGTCATCGACGTGCCGGCCCGGCGCGGCCTGGCCGACATCGCCGACAGCCCGCCCGAGCACTGGGACGACGAGGCCTTCCGGGCAATGGTGGTGACCCACGAGGACAGCGGGCTCGACGTGCTCACCTGGGGATTCGAGCCGGGCGACGCGGAGCGGATCGGTCCGGACCTGCTGATCGCGGCGGTCCGCTGGGCGCGACAGCACTACGAGATCATCATCGTCGACACCCACCCCGGTTACGACGACCGAACCGTCGCGATGCTGTCGGTCGCCAACGAAATCCTGCTGACCGTCACACCCGAGGTCGGGCCGTTGCGGAACAGCGCCCAGTTCCTCCACCTGGCCCACGAGCTGGGCATCGACGACACGATCCGGGTGGTCGCCAACCGCGCGAATCATGGCGTCGCCATCCGCGACATGGAGAGCGCCCTCGGGCGGCCCGTGATCGCGACCATCGTGTCCGCGGGCGCGACCGCGGTGATGGCGGCCAACTCCGGCACGCCGCTCGTCCTCCGCTTCCCGAAGGAGCGGATCACGGCCGACCTCCATCGCCTGGCCCGCGTCGTGGCCGGGACTGAGGAGCCACGCGCCGCCGGTCAGACGGAGAAGCGACGGTGGTCGTTCGCCACCATCCTCCGGGCCGGAGACGCCACCTCCAACTGACCGTTGCCGTCGCAGGGAGGTCCTGCGATCATCCGGCGACCGTGCCGACCTACGACTACCGATGCCGCGAGTGCGGCCACACCATCGAGATCATGCACTCGATCCTCGAGGACGGCCCGGATGCCTGCGAGCGCTGCCGGGGACCGGTGGACCGGGTCGTGCACCCGGCCGGAGTGATCTTCCGCGGGAGCGGCTTCTATGTCACCGATTCCCGTCGCTCGAGCTCGCCCACGGAGGGGACGGGCGACGGGAGCAGCGGCACGGACGGGGCGTCCAAGGCGAGCTCGAAGGTAACGGACTCGACCAGCTCGCCCGGGAAGAGCGAGGGCGGCGGATCCGGAGGCGGATCCGACTGATCAGGCGCTGAGCGTCTGGGGGGCGCCGCAGCGGCGGCAGAAGCGGGCGGTGGCCGACACGGTCAGGCCGCACGCCCCGCAGGGGCGGACGGAGGCGCGCTGGGCCCCGGACTCCAGATAGCGGGTCGATGCGTCCCACACGGCGGCCAGGGCCGCGCTGTTGGCCGCCGAACCGGCGCCGCTCGAACGGTAGGGGAGCGCATCTCGCTGGCCGATCGACACCGTCCCCTCGCCGGGGTCGTCGATGCCGAGGATGTCGAGCTGCGACCGGCGCGCGGCCAGGCTCTCGGGCGCGGGCTCGGTGCTGGCTGGCTGACGCGGGATGAGGGGGCCACGAGTGAAGGTATCGCGGAGGTCTCGCTTCGGCTGGGTGGAAAGCGGCGTTTCGAATGGCACGGGCGGCTCGGTCTCTTCCTCCGCCGAGGCCGCGATTGGCTCCTCGACCGGCTCCTCGGCCGCGCCCTCCGCCTGTGCGGCCAGCGCGATCTCCGGCTCCTCCGCGGGCACTTCGTCGGCCTCGGCAGCTGCCGCGATTGGCTCCTCGACGGGAGCCGCGATCCCGTCCTCGCTCGGCCAGGCGAGCGCCGGCGCCACGCCTTCCTCCGCCGGCCAGGCGGGCGCCTCGGCGGTGGTCAGCATCGGGGTCTCTGGCTCGGGCTCGGGCAGGAACAGCGGTTGAGCCAACCGCTCGTCGAAACCGGCGATGTCGTCGATCCCCGGCACCGGCACACAGGAGCGGCAGCGGCCGGCGTCGTCGTTCCAGCAGCCCACGCACGTGTAGCGGCGACAGTCGAAGCAGAAGTTGAACGTTTCCTGGAATGCGTCGATCTGCCGGGCGGCGACCTGCTCCTCCTCGGCGCGCATGCCGTCGTTGAGGGAGTCGGCCAGGCTGTCGGTGCTCATGATGAACTGGCGCAGCCCGGTCACCAGGCCACGCGTCTTCTGGGTCCGCGACATCGGCTCGGGGGTGCCGAGATCGAAGCGCGTGCCGCAGCGCTCGCAGAAGGATTCGGTCAGCAGCTCAGTCATGCATCAGTACCCGAGTCGGCGGGGTGAGAAAGTATAGCCACGGGCCTCCGACGCGCCGGATCGGGCCAAAGTACCGCGGCGGGCGCCGTTCGTACCCCGTGCTAGGATCGCTGGCCGTGGGCATCTTCCGACGCCTCGAGGGGTTCCTCGAGCGGGTGGTCGAGGCGCCCGCCGGACGCATGGGGGCGGCACCGCAGCCGGTGACCCTGGCCAAGCGGATCGCGCGCGCCATGGACACCAACAAGCGTTTCGGCGAGGACGGCGTGATCGTCCCGAACCGCTATGTGCTGCATCTCAGCCCAGCCGACTACGCCTCCTTCGAGTCGTACCACGGGTCCCTGGAAGACGACCTGGCCCACGACGTGCTGACCCGGGCCCGCCACGAGGGCTACCGCCTGATGGCCCGGCCGCGGGTCATCCTCCGTGCCGACAGCCTGGTCCCGCGGGGCGAAGTGCGGGTCGCTGCCGCGGTCGCGGACGACGAGGCCGTACCGATCGAGGCCCGACCCGAGGCAGACCTGACTGCCGTCCTGGCCCGGCCCGGTCACGCCGTGCCGGAGCCGAACACCGCGTCGCGGGCCTACCTGGTGGTCCAGACCGATGGCGGCCCGGCCGCCCGCTTCGACCTCGGTGGCGCGCTGATCGCCGTCGGCCGCGGCGCCGACAACGACGTCATCCTCGATGATCCGCAGGTGAGCCGCCATCACTGCCAGCTGAAGCTCCAGCACGGCGCCTACGGATTCGTCGATCTCCAGAGCCGAAACGGCTCGCTGGTGAACGGTCAGGCGGTCGAGGAGATCGCGCTGGCCGATGGCGATCGGATCCGGATCGGGAACACCAGCATCGAGTTCCGGCTGCGCGGATGAACGACCCCGCCCCGTGACCAACGACATCCTGCGGCTGATCATCCTCGCTCTCCAGCTCGGATTCCTCGCCCTTCTGTTCGTGGTGCTCTACCGATTCGCCCGCGCCCTCCGCGCCGACCTGCGCCAGGCCGAGGCCGCGCAGGCCGCGTCCCGGACCGGGATCGGCCGTCTCGTGGTCCTCGAGTCCCCCAGCGGCGAGCCTGCGGTGGACCGCGTGCTGTACATCGGGCCGATCACCACCCTGGGTCGAGACGTCAACAGCACGATCTACGTCGACGACGAGTTTGCCAGCGGCACTCACGCGGCCCTGACCTTCCGTGGCCGGGCGTTCTACGTCGAAGATCGCGGCAGCACCAACGGGACGTGGGTCAACGGGCATCGCATCCAGCGCCCCGTGGCCCTCTCGTTCGGTGACGAGCTCACCGTCGGCCGCGTGCGGTTCCGGCTCGAGCGCTGACCGTGTACCGCTTCGCGACCCGCCGCGTCGAGTTCACGCTCCTGGTCCCGGTGCTGCTCCTCGTTCCGCTCGGGGTCGCGGTGACCAACATCGCCCAGACCGGTGTCGCCGAGATCGGACCGATGGCGGTCGCGATCGCTTTCGTGGCGCTCATTGCCGTGGCCCATCTCGCCCTGGCATGGTCGGGGCATCGGGGCGACGAGCTGCTCCTCCCCGCCGCCGCCGCGATGGGCGCGATTGGGGTGGTGATGCTCAACCGCCTGCCTCAGGACCTCGCCGGCAACGCGGCCCTCAACCTCGGCATGGTCGGCACCCAGCTGGTCTGGTTTGGCGTCGGCCTGGCGGCGATGCTGGTCGTCGCCATCGGTCTGCGCGACGATGGGTTCCTCCGCCACTACAAGTACAGCTGGGGCCTGTTCGCAGCCCTGCTCCTGGTCGTCACATTCCTGTTCGGGACCGAGGTCAACGACGCTCGCCTGTGGATCGTGGTCGGGCCGTTCGGCTTCCAGCCGTCGGAGGCGATCAAGGTCATGCTCGTGATCTTTCTCGCCGGCTACCTGGCCGAGAACCGGGCCGTGCTGGCCGGCGCGAGCCTGCGCCTGGGGCCGCTCACCCTGCCGCCACTCCCGTACCTCGCGCCCATGCTGATCGTGTTCGCGGCGGTGATGCTGGTCGTGGTCGTGAGCCGCGACCTCGGCACCGCACTGCTGTTCTTCGGCGTGTTCCTGACCATGCTGTTCGTGGCCACCGGTCGCCGCGCGTACGTCGTGTTCGGGATGGTCCTGTTCATCGCCGGGTCTGCGGTCGCGTACCTGCTGTTTCCGCACGTCGCCGAGCGGATCAACACCTGGATCGACCCCTGGGCCGATCCGAGCGGCTCCGGCTACCAGGCCATCCAGGCGCTGTACGCGTTCGCCCGCGGTGGGCTGCTGGGAGAGGGACTTGGTCAGGGACTGCCGATGATCGAGGGCCGGCTGCCGGTCCCCGCCGTCCACACCGACATGATCTTCGCCGCAATCGGCGAGGAGCTGGGGTTGCTCGGCGGAGTCGCCCTCCTCGGCCTGGTCGCCGTCCTGATGGCGCGTGGCCTCCGGATCGCGGTCCTGGCCCGCGACGACTTCAGCACGATGCTGGCCGCTGGACTGACCGCCGGGCTGGTCCTCCAGAGCCTGATCATCATCGCCGGCAACCTCAAGGTCGTGCCCCTCACCGGGATCACCCTCCCGTTTGTCAGCTACGGAGGGTCGAGCCTGCTGGCGAGCTTCGTCGTGGTCGGCATCCTGCTGTCGATCAGCCATCGATCCGCGCCGCCGGCCGCGGCGACGGGTCCCGAGCCAGGCCCGTGATCGCGATTCACCTCCCCAGACTGGCGACAGCGCTCCTGCTCGTCTTCGCGCTCCTGGTCGGCGCGATGTCGTGGTGGCAGGTCGTCGCGGCCTCCTCGCTCGAGTCGAGGCCCGACAACCCCGCCCTCATCGCCGCTCACCGGAGCCAGCCACGGGGCACGATCTTCGACCGAAACGGCACGCTGCTGGCCGCGACCGAGGTGGTCGCCGACCTCGCACGCCGCGGATATGTCGACCAGGCCTCCACCCACCTCATCGGGTACGCCTCGCTGCGCTACGGCACGGCCGGAATCGAGCGCGCCTGGGACGAGCTCCTCGTCGGCCTCCGCGACCCGAACCCGCTCCACGACATCGTCAACGACGTGCTCCAACGGCCACCCGAGCCCCACGACCTCGTGCTGACCGTGGACCAGCGGTTGCAGGCCTTTGCTGCGGCCCAGCTCAGCGGCAGCGTCGGGGCGCTGGTTGCTCTCGACCCGGCGACCGGCGAGGTCCTCGCCCTGACCTCCAGCCCGACCTTCGACGCGACTGCGATCAGCGGCGACCCGGCCACGGCCGAGGCACCGTGGCTCGCCCTGCAGGCGGATCCCAACCTGCCGCTGGTCAACCGGGCCACGACCGGGGTCTACGTCCCCGGGTCGGTGATGAAGGTCCTGACGGCGGCGGCCGCGCTCGACGCGGGGGTCATTACACCGGATACCACATTCCCGACCCAGCCCCAGGAGGAAGTCACCGGGTTCGTGGTCAACGGGTTCACGATCCGTGAGCATGACCTGGCCGGCGTCCCGCCCGCCCTCTGGGACCTGTCCGAGGCGATGCAGATCTCGAGCAACATCTACTTCGCCCACGTCGGGCTGGAGCTCGGCCAGCGCCCCTACCTGGCAGGGGCCAGCGCCTTTGGCTTCTGCGACGGGCTACGGATCGGGCCCGCCAGCCATGGCCTCCCCGTCTCCGCATCGGCGGTGACCGCCCTGACCACGACCGGCTGCGCGGACTTCGTGGACGACGCGGAGCTGGCGTCGGCCGCCTTCGGCCAGGCGCGCGTGACGGCGACGCCGATGCAGATGGCGCTGGTGGCTGCCACCATCGCCAACCACGGGACGTTGGTCGAGCCCTTCGTGGTGCGCGAGGTCCGGGCGCCCGATCCCGCCGGCGGCCCGCCGGTCGTCACGGCGACCTACGACAGCCCCGGCCGCCGGGCGGTGGTCAGTCCGCTGGCCGCGGATCAGACCCGGCAGGTCATGGTCGACGCCGTGCACGGCCCGCTCGGCGCTCCGTACGCCGGGGCGGCCGATGTCGCTCGCTACGGCATCGGGGGTGTGGAGACCGCCGGCAAGACCGGGACGGCCGAGCGTGGTGACGGTCTGCCGCCACACTCGTGGTTCATCGGCTTCGTCCCCGCGGATGACGGATCCACCCCGGCGATCGCGATCGCGGTCATCGTCGAGGGGGCGGGGCCCGGCTCCACCTCGGCGGCCCCCATCGGCGGCCGGGTCATGGCTGAGTGGCTGCGGCTGAACGGGATTTGAACCCCACACCGGGCGCCGGCGTCATACCCGTGGTGAACCGTTCCGCTCGTGCCTGCGGTATTGTCCGGTGACCCACCCCCGCACCCAGGAGTCATTCGTGAACGTCCAGGAGCCTGCCGAGCGCACCGTCAGCAACATCGAGCGGGTCATCGTCGGCAAGCACGCCGAGGTGCGGCTCGCCCTGGTGGCACTCCTGACCGAGGGCCACATCCTCATCGAAGACGTCCCGGGTGTGGGCAAGACGATGCTGGCAAAGGCGTTGAGCAAGAGCATCGGCTGCACCTTCAGCCGCATCCAGTTCACCCCCGACCTTCTGCCGTCAGACGTCACCGGCCTGTCGATCTTCAACCAGAAGTCCCAGGATTTCGAGTTCCGCTCCGGACCGATCATGGCCCAGGTCGTGCTCGCCGACGAGATCAATCGGGCGACGCCGAAGACCCAGAGCGCGCTCCTCGAATGCATGGAGGAGGGGCAGGCGACGATCGACGGGGTGAGCCACGAGATGCCGAGCCCGTTCCTCGTGATCGCCACCCAGAACCCGATCGAGTACGAGGGCACGTTCGCCCTGCCCGAGGCCCAGCTCGATCGGTTCCTCCTCCGCATCCGGCTCGGCTATCCCAAGCCGATGGAGGAGCTTGTCATCCTCGACGAGCAGAAGCGGACCCATCCGATCGAGTCGCTGCAGCAGGTCCTGACCATCGACGAGCTGCGCCAGATGCAGGCCGGCGTGAAGGAGATCTACGTCGACCAGGGAGTGGCGGATTACATCATTCGGCTGGTGGGCGCGACCCGCGAGCACGCCGACGTCTACCTCGGCGCCTCGCCGCGGGGATCGTTGCACCTGTACAAGGCCGCCCAGGCGCTCGCCGCGATAAACGGTCGCGACTACGTGATCCCGGATGACGTCAAGCAGCTCGCGGTGCCCGTCCTTGGGCACCGCATCATCGTGCGCAGCCAGGCATCCCTGCGCGAGGTGGACAACGACGCCATCGTCCGCGAGATCCTGACCACCATCCCGATCGCGGAGCCGACCGAAGCCGGCGCCCGAGCGTAGGCCGGACACCGGAGGGCATCCCCGCCCATGGGACGCGTTGGCCGTCGGCTCCCGGTGATCTTCATCGCCACCGTGCTGGTGGTCGCCGCATTCAGCACCGGCCTGACGGTCCTGTTCTTCCTGGTGTACCTCGCGGGTGCCCTGATCATTGGTTCGTGGTGGTATGCCCGTCGGGGACTAGGCGGGGTGCGGGCCGGCTATCACGTCCTCAACCCTCGCGCGCAGGTCGGGGAGCAGCTGCACGCGGTCTATCGGATCGACAACGACGCGGGATGGTCAAAGCCGTGGCTGGAGGTCACGAACGACTCGAACCTGCCGATCGGGCTCCCGGGGCGGGTCATTGGCGTCCCCGCGGTCGGCAGCCGGCAGTGGCTGTCAAAGGTCTCGCTCAGCCGGCGCGGAACGTACCGGATCGGTCCGGTGAAGGTGCGCACCGGCGACCCGTTCGGGCTGTTCACCTCCGAGATGCTCGTTGGGCGCCCGACGACGGTCGTCGTCTTCCCCAAGGTGTTCGAGCTGCCCCACTGGCAGCTCCCGCCGGCCCCGATCGAGGGCACGGCGGCGACCCGTCGACGGCGGGAGATGGCTTCGCCGCTGGCCGCCACCATCCGGCCCTACGCACCGGGGGACGCGATCAACCGCATCCACTGGCCGACCAGCGTTCGCCACGGCGAGCTGCAGGTCAAGGAGTTCGATCCGGAGCAGGCGGCCGACCTGTGGCTCATCCTTGACCTGGACCGGTCTGCCCACGTCGGTTCCGGTGATGGCTCCTCGGTGGAGACCGCGATCAGCGTCGCGGCCTCGATCGCGGTTCGGACCCTCGCTGACAATCGGGCGGTTGGCCTGACCGCCTCCGCGCGGCGGGCTCACGTCCTCACCCCGGATCGCGGCTCACGGGTGGAGCAGAAGATCCTGCATCTCCTGGCCAACGTCCAGGCCGATGGGGTGCAGCCCTTGGCCGAAGTGGTGACCGCCAGCCTGCCCCAGTTCCGGCGCGGGATGACGGTCTGTATCGTCACCGGGTCGACGGCACGCGACTGGGTCCGTCCCCTCGCCACGCTGCCGCGCCGGGGTATCGGTCTGATAGCTGTACTCCTCGACCTCGGCTCGTTCGCGATCGCGGCGGGCCAGGAGCCAGCGACCAGCGCCGCGGAGATGGCGGCAGTCGGCCACGCCATGAGCGAGTACGGCATCGCGCATCTCCAGTTGCGGGCCGGCGACGACCCGGCGCGGGTGCTCGTGACCCGGGAGCGGATCCGTGTCTGACGATCTGGTCGAAGAGAAGCGGGTGATCCCCGGCCCCCGGGAGGGATGGATGAGCGTCGCCCTTCTCGGGGTGATGCTCCTGAGCCTGTGCTGGGCCGTGCAGTCGGCCGGCTGGCTCGATCGCATGGAGTTCCTCGTGCCGGTCGCGCTGTGGGCCCTCGTCGCCGGGCTGGCCTTCGGGATGAGTCGCCTCTCGGTCGCCGTCACCCTTCCCGTCTCCGCCATCCTCGGCGCCGGGATCGTCCTGTGGTCGATCGGCGGGGAGTTCCATCCGGAGCTCGGCCAGCTGGCCCGCCTGGACGCCATGCGGGCGGTGGCGCTGGATGCCGCCCTCAGTGCATACCGCTTCGGCGCCGTCCAGCAGGCGGTGGTGATGGCCATCGGCTTCGGCGTGCTGATGTGGACCACGGCGTATACGGCGGCATTCGTGATGTTCCGCCGCCACCACGTGCTGGACGCGATCCTGCTCATCGGCGCATTCCTGGTCATCAACCTGGTCGCGACCGTCCGCGACCTGTTCTTCTACCTGGTCCTGTTCGCACTCGCCTCCCTGCTGCTCTGGCTGCGGGCCAGTCTCGTGGAGCGGCGCTCAGGCTGGCAGACGCGTCGGGTGACCGAGAACCTCGACGTCCCGACCTCGATCATGCGCAGCGGGGTGATCTTCACCGCCATCTCCATCGGTCTGGCGTGGGTCCTGACCTCGGTGGCCGTGGCTGCTCCGCTGACCGCGGCGGTCCGCAGCCTGGACCAGCTGTGGCTCGACTTCGCGACCGAGGCCAGCGGCTTCTTCCAGGGCCTGAACAGCTCCGGAGCCCGCCCGATTTCAGCCGGCTTCGGCAGCTCCGTCACGGTCGGCCCGTCGTGGACCACCTCCGACGAGCCGATTCTCAACCTGCGAGCGGAGCGGCCCTACTACCTCGCAACGTTCATTTACGACCACTACACCGGCCGTGGCTGGACGGCATCCGGCCTGACCACCCGATCCGTCGCCGCCGAGGAAGATGTATTCCCCGCGTGGACTCCCGATCGACCGCAGTCGGCGGAGGGCTTCGAGCCGGTGACGGTCCAGGTCGAGATCCTGCAGCCCCAGGGCCGCAACCTGTACACGCCGGGCTTCCCGGTGCGATTCTTCGCGCCGACGCTCGTCTCCGAGCTCGGCGGATTGCCGACGTTCGGCACCGTCCAGGCCGCGGGCAGCCTGGATTCGGGCCAGATGTACGACGTCACGGCCATCGTGTCCGACGTGACCGAGGCCCAGCTGGCAGCCGCGATTACCGACTATGAGCCGGAGGTCACGAGTCTCTACCTCGACACCACCGGCATCACCCCGGACGTCGCGGCCCTGGCCCACGAGATCGTGGCCGGGGTGGAGCCGGACCCGTACCACCAGGCGAAGGCGTTGGCCGGGTACCTGCGGGGGGATGGCTTCACGTATGACACCTCCGTCATCCTCCCCTCCGACCCGACCGTGGACATGGTCAGTCACTTCCTGAATTCTCCCGACGGACGGCGCGGGTTCTGCGTCTACTACGCGTCAGCGATGGTGCTCATGGCCCGGAGCTTGGGCATCCCGGCACGCTGGGTCGTCGGCTACGCCCCCGGGGAGCGGGTCGAGGACGGGGTCTTCCAGGTGACCCAGAAGAACTCCCATGCTTGGGCGGAGCTGTACTTCCCGGGCTATGGCTGGCAGATCTTCGAGTCCACCAAGAGCATCAACCCCCGGTTCGCGCGGGTGAGCGGAGAGCCGGGCGTGGCCCCGGTCCTTCCGAACCGGGGCGTGGACGCCGGCCCGTTCGGGCCGGGCACGCTATCGCCCACGAAATACGGCGAGCCGGCCGAGTCGTTCCAACCGATTCCCGGTGGCCACCAGGCCGGCGACGAACCGGTGGTCAACGACACGCGCGAGGGCAATGGCTGGATCTTCCTCGCGTTGGCCGGGATCGCATTGCTGATCGGGGTGTGGCGCTGGTTCTCCGCGCGCCGTCGGTTCCGCTTCCTGTCACCGGGGGACCGTGGCTGGGCACGGCTCAACCTCGCCGCGCAGCGGGCGGGGATCGGTCGGCACCCGTCGGAGACGTTCTACGAGTACGCGGGCTGGCTGGAGACCGAGCTGCCGTCCAGGGCGGACGAGATCCGGACCATTGCCGACGGGAAGGTGTGGTCCGCCTACTCCGGCCGCTCGATGAGCGAGCGGGCGATCGAGGCCATCGAGCGCGCGTGGGACCGCCTCCGCGTGCCACTGACCGCGCTCGCCATCCGGCGGCGCCTGTCGACGATCCTCCGCCGCCCGGCCTAGTCCGCGCCGGGCCTGCGCCTAGACCGGAACGCTCGTCCGCGCGGCTGCCTCGTACGCCGCACGCCCGGCGTCGCGGGCTCGTGCGCCGTCCTCTGCCACCCCGACCTCGGACAGGGCCTCGCCCATGACCTCAAGGGCGGCGTCGATCTCCTCCCAGGTGACGTCGCCCATGTGGCCGACGCGGAGGATCCTCCCGGTCCATTTGCCCTGGCCCCCGGCCACCACCAGTCCGCGCGCGCGCATCGCGGCGCCCAGCGCCGACCACTCGATCCCGTCAGGCAGCCAGGCGGCAGTCACCGTCGCCGAACGATGCTCGGGGGCGGCGACCAGGGCCAGGCCGAGGCCCTCCAGGCCGGCGGCGGTTCCGGCCGCGATCGCCGCATGGCGGGCCCAGGTCCGCTCGCGGCCCTCCGCTTCGAGAGTGGCGACGCCGACCTGCAGCCCAGAGAGGACGCTCACCGCCGGGGTCCACGGCGTCTGTCCCTTTTCCGCCCACGTCCGCGCCTCGCGGAAGTCCCAGTAATAGCGCGGCATGCGGGCCGACGCCTCGGCCGCTCGAGCCCGCGCCCCGACCGCGGCGATGGCGATTCCGGGTGACGCCATGAAAGCCTTCTGCGACGCGCTGACGACGAGATCCACGCCCCAGTCGTCCATCTCGAAGGGCATCGCCCCCAGCCCGCTGATGCCGTCCACCAGGACGAGCGGCGTTCCCGGAGCGGCGCGGACCGTGGTCGCGAGCTCGCGCAGCGGGTTGGCGACCCCGGTCGACGTCTCGTTATGGGTCAGCAGGACCGCGGCGTATGGCGGCTCGGCAGCGAGGTACTCCCCCACTCGGCCCGGGTCGGCGGCCTCGCCCCACTCGAAATCAACCCGGTCGACGTGAGCGCCGAAGATCTCGGCGATCTTCGCGAACCGATCGCCGAAAGCGCCGATCGATACGCCCAGCACCCGGTCACCCGGCGACAGGACGTTGACCACCGCCGCCTCGAGCGAGCCCGTTCCCGAGCCGGTCAGCAGGAACACCTCGCCATCGGTCCCGATCAGCCGGGCGAGGCCGGCCGTCGTCTCGCGGAGGAGCTCTCCGAACTCCGGTCCGCGGTGGTTGATCATCGGCTGCGCCTGCGCATCCCGGACCGCGCGCGGGATGGGCGTCGGGCCCGGGACCCGGAGGTTCTGTTCCATGCCACGCATGATACCGACGGACTAGACTCGGACCATGCCCCGGCGCCGGCCGTCGGCCAAGCCCGACCGACCCCTGTTCGAGGAGCCGCCGGCGACCGGCGCGCCTCTCGCCGCCCGCCTGCGGCCGACACGCCTGGACGAGTTCGTCGGCCAGCGCCACCTCGTCGGGCCGGATGGGGCCCTGCTGAAGGTCGCCCGCCCGGGCTACCTGCCGAGCCTCGTCTTCTGGGGCCCGCCGGGCAGTGGCAAGACGACCCTCGCCCGGCTCATCGCCGAGGAAACCGGCGGCACCTGGCGTCAGCTGAGCGCGGTCACGAGCGGGGTTGCTGACGTCCGGACGCTGGTGGCCGAGGCTCGAGGTCTGCGCGAGGCGGGAGGCCGGACGATCCTGTTCATCGACGAGCTCCACCGGTTCAACAAGGCCCAGCAGGATGCCCTCTTGCCCCACGTCGAGGACGGGACGATCACGCTGCTCGGCGCGACCACCGAGAACCCGTACTACGAACTGAACTCGCCGCTCCTCAGCCGCTTGCGGGTCTATCGTCTCGAGCCGCTCGACGCGGACGACCTGGCCGTCATCGTCACCCGTGGACTGACCGATGCGGCCGGCCTGGCTGGCCGGGTGACCCTGACCGATACCGGCCTGACCGCCCTGCTCGACCTCTCCGGCGGCGACGCGCGCCAGGCGCTGAACGTCCTGGAGGCCGCCGCCTCGACCGCCCCCGACGGCGCGGCCCTCGATGCGGGCGCGATCGCCTCGGCCGCACAGGAGCGGCTGCTGGCCTATGACCGTGCCGGGGACGGCCACTACGAGGCGATCAGCGCCTTCATCAAGTCGATGCGCGGCAACGACCCCGACGCGGCGCTGTACTGGTGCGCCTCGATGGTGGCGGCCGGCGAGGACCCGACCTACATCGCGCGACGGATCGTGATCGCCGCCAGCGAGGACGTGGGCAATGCCGATCCGCGTGCCCTCCAGATCGCGGTGGCCGCGATGCAGGCGGTGGAGATGATCGGTCTGCCGGAAGCCCAGTACGCGCTGGCCCAGGCCGCCGCCTACGTGGCGTCTGCCCCGAAATCGAACCGGGCCGGCGCGGCCTACTGGGCGGCCCTGGCGGATGTCGAGGCGCGCGGCCGGCTGCCGGTGCCCCTCCACCTGCGACAGGGCACCCATCGACGGCTCGCCCGGGAGCAGGGCCACGGGAAGGGCTACCTCTACCCACACGACTATCCGAATGCCGATGTCGAGCAGCAGTACCTGCCCGACGAGCTGGTGGGAAAGGTCTACTACGAGCCCTCCGACCAGGGGATGGAGACGCAGATTGGGGAGCGCCTCGCGCGTCTGCGCGCAGCGCGCCGCTCTGCGGGATAGCCGACCCAACCGACGTGACGGCCGGGCGTGGTGACAGCCGTCACCGGCAGCGTTGAACCGAACCGCCAGCCCGCCGGTACCCCTATTGGAGCCCCGCGCGCCCTGCGGGGACGGTGGAGGAGACACTGACATGCGACGGTTCATGACATCACTGCTGGCCGGGATGCTGCTGGTCATCGCCCTGGCGGGAAGCGCGCTCGGCCATGTGCACGGCGTCACACCACTGCCGTGCAACGCGCATGACAACGCGACGAAGTCGGGCGGACTTGGGACCAACACGACGCCGGCTGCGGACGCAAACGGCGGACCGATTTTCGGGGTGATCCCGTTCGGCACCGGGAACGCCGAGGCGGGGAACCTCGACAGTGGCGAGGGAGGACGGAACTCGGCGCTCTGCGACTGACTCGCGCCGTTTTCCAGAGAGCGCCCGGGTCGATGACCCGGGCGCCTGACGTCAGCTGGGGGCGATCCCGGAAAGGTTGACGATGACCACGGCTGCGGCGAGGAGGGCGGCCATGATCAAGACGAGCACCGCGGTGTTGCGCAGGTCTCGCGTCACGTAGTGGTATTCCTCGCGCGCACCCTCGCCGAGTCGGGAGGTCGACGCGGTCGTGAAGGACGGTCCCGTCGGTCGCGAAGCCGGGGAAGCAGCGACGGCGGGTTGCGCCGCGGCGGGCGGCGGCGCGGCCAGTTGCGTCGCGGGAGCGGCCGCTGAGGGAGTCGGGCCCTGGCGCGTGCGGCGCTGCTGGCGTGCTCGTCGCGTGGCGGCCTTTCCGGTCCGTCGGGGCATGGAGACCTCGTGCGTGAAGCGGAACCGCCGGCGGGCGGGCCGGCGGAGGGTCGGTATGATAGCCCGCCGTGCCCGACCTGAACCAGTGGCTGCTCGACAACCTGTGGATCGTGGTCGGGATCCTGCTCCTGGGGCTCATCGGTCTGA
>DATFEC010000089.1:0-3629 GCA_035251655.1 Candidatus Limnocylindria bacterium
ATGAGCCTTCACTTCTACGAGGTGCACGAAGGGGCCTCCGACCTGCTGACCAACGCGCTGTTGGTCAGTGACCGGGCGCACAGCGGCGAGGAGTTCGCCGCGCTGGTGCGGGCTGCCCGCGACGCCGTGGTCGAAACGTTCGAGGAGGACACCCTGGTCGAGGCGGTCGCCCGCGAGCTGGAGCGGAGTCACGGATTCACCTACATCGGCGATGAGAAGCTGGCGGCTTCGATGGCAGTGGGTGCCTCCGATGACGACACCTTCCTGGTCGAAACCAGCGGCGAGTATCGCAGCATCGTCGTCGAGCTCGACCGATCCTGACCGGCTGAGCCAACCGAAAAATCAACGGCCTCAGCGGCCGACGTTGAACAGGACCTCGATCACGTCCCCGTCCCGCACCCGATAGGTCTTGCCCTCCGAGCGGAGCAGCCCCCGCCGGCGGGCCTCCGCGGTCGAACCGCAGGCGACCAGGTCGGCCCAGTCGATGACCTCGGCCCGGATGAAACCGCGGGCGAGGTCGGAGTGTATGGTCCCCGCCGCGTCGAGCGCGGTCGCGCCATCCGGGATCGTCCATGCGCGGCACTCATCCGGGCCGGCAGTGAGGAACGAGAAGAGGCCAAGCAGGGCGTAGGTGCGGGCAATGACCCGCCCGCGCGACGCCTCCGCGATGCCGAGGTCGTCGAGGAACGGGCGAGCCTCGTCCTCCGGCAGCGCGGCGATCTCCGACTCGATCCGCCCGCCGAGGACGATCACGTCGCGGGAAGCACCGGCGTGGGCGGATCGGGCATCCGCCTCCATGCCGTCCGCTTCCGGCAGGCGACCTTCGGCGACGTTGAGCACCACCAGCTGCGGCTTCTGCGAGAGGAACCGGAAGCCGCGGGCACACCGTTCGTCGTCATCGGTCCACTCCAGCTCGCGCAATGGCCGGCCGTCCTCGAGCACCGGCGCCAGCCGGGCGAGCAGCTCCTCCTCGCGGGCGTTCTCCTCCCGTTCGGCCGCCGTCCCGTGCCGGCCAGAGGCGCGGAGCCGTTCCAGGCGGCGGGTGACGACGTCGAGGTCGGCGACCACGTACTCGAGATCCAGCTCCTCGACGTCACGCCAGGGGTCGGCGGGTCGCTCCGCGGCCGGGTCGTCGAACGCGCGAGCGACATGGAGCAGCGCGTCGGAGTTGCGGATCCGGCCCAGCAGGTCCGGGTCGACGGTCCCGGCCCGTGTGGCCCCAGCCGGAATCGCGAGGTCGACGTAGGTGACGTCGGCGTAGACCGATTTCTTGGGCGAGAAGACCTCGGCCAGGGCATCGACCCGGTGATCAGGGACCGGGACGACGCCGATATTCGGAGCCGCCCGGCCGGCGGCGTGGCCGCCCTCCGCGGCGTGGCCGCCGAGGGCGGTGAACACGGTGGTCTTGCCCGACCCGGGCAGGCCAACGATCGCGACCTGCATCGGTCAGGACACCATCGGTCAGGTTGCCATCGGTCAGTAGCCAGCCTCGAGGTCGACGAGGTTCTCGAGCGGCTCGGTGCGGAGGTACCGCTCGAGGTTGGCGACGAACAGGTCGATGCTCCGTTCCACGACCTTGTCCGACGACCACGAGGTGTGGGGCGTGATGACGAGGTTGGGGGTGTCGTACAGCGGCGAATCCGGCGGGAGCGGCTCCTCGTCGAACACGTCGAGCACCGCGCCGCCGATCCAGCCGTTGGCCAGGGCGCGGCGGAGCGCGATCTCGTCGACGAGCCGTCCGCGGGCGATGTTGATCAGCCAGGCGTGGCCCGGCATCTCCTGCAGCTCCGTGGCGCCGATCAGGCCAGCCGTCTCATCGGTCAGTGGGGCCGCGATGACGACGACGTCCGAGGCGCGGAGCAGCTCGTGGAGGCGGTCGACGCCCCACACCTCCACGTTGGCGTGGCCGCCGGCTCCCAGCTCCGGGCGGCGGCGGGTAGCCAGCACACGCGTCCCGAACGGCTCCAGCAGGCGGGCCACTTCGGCCCCGATGCTTCCGTAGCCGATGACCCCCACGGTCAGCCCGCCGAGCTCCTCGCCACGCAGTGGCTGCCAGGTTCGCTCCCGCTGGAGGTCGAGCAGCTGGGGGAGTCGGCGGGCGATGACCAGGCACATCATTACCACGTACTCGGCGATCGGCCGCGAGAACACGCCGCGAGCGTTCGTCACCTGCAGTCCGCGATGCCGGGACAGCGGGGTGACGACCTTGTCGATCCCCGCCGAGATGGAATGGATCCAGCGCAGGTTCGGGGTCCGTTCGATGACGTGGTCGAGCACCGTGGATGCGATCTGCCCGCGCAGGAGGACCTCTGCCTCGGCCAGGGCGGCCTCGGCGTCGCCATGGGCGAGCCCGTCGCGCGAGATCTGGGTGACCTGGGCGCCAGGGACAGCCTCGATCCGCGCGACCATCTCCGGGGTCAGGGGTGCCCCGAAGACCGGCGTGGTGAGGATCCGGACCGCGCGAGCCGCGGTCAGCGGCGGACCTCCGGGCTGTCAACGTCCGGGCTGTCAACCTCCTGGCCGTCGGCCCCCATGGCGTCGGCGCGCGCCAGCCAGGCCGCGGGATCGCGGATCTCGTCCAGTGTCGGCAGCCACTCCGGGCCGCGCCAGACGCGGGCCAACCCTGCCTGGCCACTGCCCGCGACCACCGCGGCCACGAACCGCTCGCCCTCGGCGTACTGCTCGAGCTTGAGGTCGAGGCCGGTCACGCGAAGCACGAGCTGCTCGAGGGGTCCGCGCCGGCGATGTCGGCCCTCGAACTTCTCGTGGAGAGCGTCGAAGTCCGGCAGGACTCGCGAGCCGAC
The DNA here is from genome assembly GCA_035251655.1 of Candidatus Limnocylindria bacterium. Taxonomy (GTDB): domain Bacteria; phylum Chloroflexota; class Limnocylindria; order QHBO01; family QHBO01; genus DASTEQ01. The sequence continues at coordinate 2,805 of DATFEC010000089.1, forward strand.
CGCGTTCATGACGTGGTTCGAGGCGCCCTCCAGCAGCGACATCAGGGCCTGGGTCCGACCGAACGCCGCGCGCTGGGAGGGCGTCATGATCCGCTCCATCCAGTGACCGGACCCGCCGCGCGCCTGGGCGAGGCGCGCCCACATGCCGCCGGCATCGGCGGCCAACTGGTGCAGCGTGTCTTCCACGAGCGACGCGAAGTGGGCCCGGAGCCAGGGGTGCGCCTCGAACTCGTGGGCGTGGGTCACCTCGTGGATGGCGATGAAGGTTCGGAACGCATCCCGCCCGATGCCGAGGCTGTCCGCGGTGGCGAGCACGTTGGCTTCCACGTAGTACAGCCGGCCGCTGGCCGGCGCGGCGGTGGCGAGGAGGCTGATGTCGTACTGGCCCAGGACCTTGGTCGAGAGGAAGGAGAGCAGCCACCCGAGCTGGTGGTTGCCGATGCTCCGGTTCACGATGCGAGCGAGGGCCGGACCGGCGCCGCGCGGGACCCGCCGCGAGCCGGCGAGCTCGGCCTCGAGGCGACCGATGAGGCGCTGGAAGGTGTCGAGGTTGAGGTCGATCCACTCGAGGCGGTCGATCACTGCCGGCGGCTGAAGCGGGACCGCCGGGGCGCCGATCTCGGCCGCCACCAGGGGCGCCACGCGCTCGGCTGCCGCCAGGTAGAACGCCTCGGCCCGTGCCCGCTCGGCGGCCGACAGGCGGCCGGTGCGCTCACCAACCCGGCGTCGGGCAATCGACCGAATGGTGGACCAGTCCAGCAGGTGACTGCCGGCTCGTCGTTCGAGCCGCCGCCCGGCAATCGCGACCGTGGCGGTCAGCAGGGT
>DATFEC010000092.1:0-2998 GCA_035251655.1 Candidatus Limnocylindria bacterium
GGGCCTCATCGCCCTCGGTCCGTTCATACGCGTAGTCGTACGTCAGCTCCTCCCCGGCGGCGATGGGCCGGACGGCTTCGATCCAGATATGTCCGTCAACCTCCACGGCCTCGCAGTTGGGGTCGCACGAGTGGTTGATCAAGTGTGCCTCGTTGCCGCCGGCCGCGCCGTCGATGCACGTCCCATCGGCCAGCCCGAACAGGTACGTCTCGTGGCGCTCCATGGCGTGATCGTCATAGCGGCGGTCGGCCTCCTCGTCCGAGATGACCTCGCCGGTATACTCGATGAGGCGCAGACCAGCGGCGATCGGGCGGCACGCGAACACGCCGAGCCCGTGGATGGGCGATGGGCGGACCTCGAACAATGCGTCGCCGTCGTCCGGCCTCATGATGATCCACACGTGCGAAGCGGAGTCATCAGTTTCTCGGATCCGATACTGTCAACATGCAGCCAGCCGGTCAAGACCGGGCCGACCCCGGTCGGGTTCCTCGACAGTGCTCTTCGCCTTCCGGGGGCTGACGAAGCTCTGGGGTGCGGGCGGATCGAATGGGCACACGACCGCCCCCGCCTGTCCCGGAATCCTCACTCCTGCTCGGCGGATCCTCACGGCTCCGATGGGGCTGGATTTTCGGGCCGCCCGGACTAACATACAGGCTCCATGAGCAAGCTTGACGAGCTCATCGGTCGGAGTCCGCGAATCGTCGCCCTCCGCGAGAAGATCCGGGCGCTGCTGGCCGGCGAGGAGACCACCCACCGGTTGCCGCCGCTGCTGATCACAGGAGAGACCGGCACCGGCAAGAGCCTGCTCGCCCGGATCATCCACGAGGCCAGCTCGCGGTCGGCGGCGCCGTTCGTCGAGCTGAACGGGGCCGCCATCCCCGAGAACCTGCTCGAATCCGAGCTATTCGGCTACGAGCGGGGGGCCTTCACCGATGCCCGGCACTCCAAGCCCGGGCTCTTTCAGGTGGCCCACCGCGGGACCCTGTTCCTCGACGAGGTCGGGCTGTTGCCGCTGTCGCTCCAGGCCAAGCTGCTCAGGGTCCTCGAGGACGGCAGCGTGCGCCGACTCGGGGCGACCCGTAGCGAACCCGTCGACGCGTGTGTCATCAGTGCGACCAACGAGGATCTGCAGGCCGCGGTACGAGCCAAGCGATTTCGCGAGGATCTGTACCACCGGCTGGCCGTGATCACCCTGGCGCTGCCGCCTCTGCGCGAGCTCGGCAACGACATCGACCTCCTCGCCACCCACGCGCTGACGCGCGCGTGCGCGAAGTACTCATTGCCACTCAAGACCCTGAGCCCGGATGCCCAGGCCGCGATGCGAACCTATCGCTGGCCAGGCAACGTGCGCGAGCTCAACAGCGTCATCGAGCGGGCCGTGCTCCTGTGCCCGACCGCGGTGATCCCGGTCGCTGACTTGGCCTTCGAGGCGGCCGCGGAGCTACCGTCCCCGGGGTCGCCGCCGGGCGACTTCGCCGGATGGGAACGCCAGCGCCTGAGCGACGTGCTCGCCCAGACCGGATGGAACATCTCGCGGACCGCGGCGATCCTCGGGATCACCCGCAACACGGTACGGGCCAGGATCGCCAGACACGGCCTGCAGCCCGCCGGACGAATCGCCCACGGCCCGTTGTCCGAGCTTGCGGGTGTGACGGCCGCCGACGCTGACGAGGGGCCGCCCGGCCAGCCGACCCTGGAGTCCGAGATGGTGCCCGCCGGAACACACATCGAGTCGGCCTCACCTCTCCCGGCATCGGTGGGCCCGGTCGACGCGGTTGACCTCTCGTCGGGACCCAGGCCGGGGCCGTGGCCTCGCCCCGGCCCGGCGATCGCACCCGGGCAGCTCGAGCCCCCCCCGGGACGCCCATCGATCGCCGTGCTCCCGTTTCACGTCCACGGGGAGGGTGAGACCCAGACGTATTTCGGCGATGGCGTGGTCGAGGACATCATCGGAGCCCTCGCCTCACTCCGTGAAGTCTTCGTCATCTCTCGCAGCTCCACCCTTCGCTATCGTGGTGCGGGCGCCGACGTGCGTACGGTGGGCCGCGAGGTGGGTGTGGGCTACGTCCTCTCGGGCAGCGTGCGGCGATCCGGTGACCGTCTCCGGGTGTCTGCCGAGGTCGCCGAGACGGCTCGCGGCACGGTCGTCTGGGGCAGTCACTTCGACGGGATCTCGGACGATCTGTTCGCCCTCCAAGACCAGATCGCCAGCAGAGTGGTCAGCACCATTGCGCCGCAGGTGCGCGAGGCCGAGCTACGCCGGGCGCTTCGCAAGCGGCCGGACAGCATGGAGGCGTATGACTGCGTGCTGCGCGGAATGGCTCAGCGCTACCACCTCAATCTCGAGGACTTCGCCGACGCACGCACCTGGCTTGAACGGGCGATCGTCCTCGATCCAGGGTACGCGGCGCCGTACGCTCTGCTCGCGGACTGGCACAGCATCCGGGTCAACCAGGGCTGGTCGACGGATCCCACCGCGGACAACGCGGAGGTGATCCGCCTGGCCACCGCCGCGTTCGAGCGCGACAGCTTCGACGCGATGGCCCTGGCCCTCTGCGGCCACGTGAAGTCCCTGCTGCTGCACGAGTTCGACGACGCGATCGCGCTCTTCGACCGGGCCATCTCCGCCAGCCCCAGCAGTGCCATCGCCTGGACGCGGAGCAGCCCCACGTTCAGCTACATCGGTGACGCGCGGGAAGCCATCCGCAGAGCCGAGCAGGGGCTACGGTTGTCGCCCTTCGATCTCCACATCTTCTTCGCCCACGCCATCCTGGGCCTCGCCCTCTACGTCGCCGCCGAGCACGAGGAGGGAATTCGGTGGGGACGAAAAGCCCGGGAAGAGAATCCGAGCTGGACGGCGAACCTGCGCTTCCTCGCCGTCAACCTGGCGGCAGCCGGCCATCTCGACGAGGCCCGGGAAGTGGGTCGGGCACTCCTCGCCGTGGAACCTGGATTCCGGGTCGGTCGCTTCATCGAGGGCTACGCGCTCCGCGATCCC
>DATFEC010000028.1:0-2178 GCA_035251655.1 Candidatus Limnocylindria bacterium
GTAGCGCTTCGCCGCAGTCGCGATCTTCCCGGCCGCGGTCGGGTTGCCCGGTCGCAGCCGCTTCGTCAGCTCGGCCGGGGTCGCCCCCTGTGCCTGGAGATCGCGCGCCACGATGAGGTCCGCCACTCTCGCCTCGAGGGCGGCCATGATCTTCAGCACGGGCTCTCCCTCGTCAAAGGCGCGCTGCAGCGCTTCCGCGGCCCGTCGCCCGTCTCGTCGCTCGACCGCGTTTGCCACGGCATTGACCGATGGCGGGCGGACGTCGGCGACCAGGGCCTCCACGTCGCCAACCTCGATCGGCCGATCCTCGACCGCGATGGCCAGCTTGCGGAGCTCCGAATCGGCTACCCGCGTCTGCTCGCTGCGCTCCACGTCGTTTTCCCACACGCCGCCGATGCGCACCGCGAGTGCAGCAGCCGCCGGAGGACGGATGTCGATCCCCAGCTCCTCCGCGTGGCGCGAGACCCAGCCCCGCAGCTCGTCGCGTCGGGGCGCGGCACAGGTCATGACATCGCCGCCGGCGGCGCGGACCGCCGCTTCGAGCCGGCCGAGCAACGCCGGCGGCCTCCCCACGTCCCGCGACGGCCGCAGCTCGGCGAGGGCGAGGACCGCCCCCTCGGGGAGCGCCTCGACGATGCCCACCAGGCGGTCCGCCGCCGCGGTCGAGGTTCCGGCGGCCCGAAGCGGCTGGCGGATGACCACGCAGTGCGCACCAAAAAGCCCCACCGTCGCGGCCTCGAGCCCCGCCCGCTCGAGGAGCGGCTCGTCCGGCGCTCGCTCGGGGGTGAGCACCACGTTCCCGATCGCGCCGGCTCGTTCGGTGAACGCGGCGACGGCACGGTCGATCTGGTAGGCATCGTCGCCGTGGGCCAGCAGGACCATTCCGCTCACCAGCCGATCCTATCGCGCCGGCAACGGGCCGACCTCGCCGCGGCCGCTCGCCACCCAGTACAAGGCTCCATCGGTCACCAATTCGACGTTGCCGTCGAGGTCGGTGCGGAACAGGCGAAGACCCGGCACCTGGGCCAGGGCGTCGAGGGTAGACCGATGGGGGTGGCCATAGCTGTTGTCCACGCCAGCGGAGAGGACGGCGACGGCCGGCCGGGTGGACTGCAGGAAGGCCGGGGTCGTGCCCGAGTCCGACCCGTGATGAGCGACCTTGAGAACGTCCACCGGGCCGAGCTTCCCCCGCGCCTCGAGGAGCGCCTCGACAGGAGCCTCCGCGTCGCCGGTCAGCAGCGCCTCGAACGCCCCGTAGCGGACCAGCAGCACGATTGACCCATTGTTCACGTCGCCCTCGGGCAGGGGAGCGGCTACGTCGAGCGCGTCCGGAAACACGACCTCGAGCGTGACCTCGCCCAGGCGGATCAGCTCACCCGCCCGCGCGGCCACGACCCTGGCGCCCGGCTCGCGAGCGGCGGCCGTCAGCAGCGCCCGGTGCGGATCGGTCTCGACCGGGCGGCCGCCCTCGACGACCAACCTGACGTCGTAGCGGCGCAGCACCTCCCCCAGACCCCCGAGGTGGTCCTGGTGCGGGTGGGTCAGGACGACGACATCGATCCGGCGACGATGGAACGGCAGCGACTGCCCGAGCTGGCGCAGGGTGAGGTCCGGATCCGGTCCCCCGTCCACGAGCGCGGTGGCGCCACCCGGCGCCTCGATGAGGATCGCGTCGCCCTGGCCGATGTCGAGGACGGTGACGTGGAGGCGGCCGTCCGATCCGCTCATGGCCGTGGCCAGGACGACGGCCAGCACGGCTCCGATCGCAATCCGACGTGGGCGAGCGGCCCATGCCACGGTCGGCGCGAAGGCCGCGACTTCGGGGAGGGCGTGCCGCAGGCCCGCGGTCGCTTCCATCGGTTCGAGGACCGGCGGGCTGTGGTCCGTTCGGCGGTTCAGGCGGCGGACGACGAGGGCGAGGCTTGGGTACCACGCCGCGGTGAACCACGGCGCCCCGGCAAGCGGAATCGCGGCCAGGGGCAGGGCGGCAGCCGCCGTCCCGGTCGCGATGAGTCCGCGCAGTGGCAGCCAGGCGGCACCGCCCGCGAGCCAGGTGCCGACGTCCGCGGCCAGCGGCACCGGGACCGCGCCCGCCAGCCCGCCGATCACCGCTGCCGCGGCGGCGCCCGCCATCACGGCGGGAATGAGCGGGACGACGAGGACGTTGGCCAGCGGGGC
>DATFEC010000225.1:0-6671 GCA_035251655.1 Candidatus Limnocylindria bacterium
TGAGGCCCTCCATCGGTCAGGCGGAGGCCACGGCCGCCAGCCGACCCGCGCGAATCGCCTCGGTCAGGGCCGTGATGTCGGGCGACGGGGGTCGGTCGCCGTCGAGCGGCGGGACCACCGTGCGGACCACGGCCACGGCCGCCCGGACGCCGCGGCCGGGAGCGTGCGGGTACCGCAGATCGAGGCCGCGAGCCGCGCACAGGGCCTCGACCGCGAGCACGGTCGCTGTCCGGTCGACCGCATCGCGCAGGAGGAGCGCGGATGTCGCGCCCATGCTCACGTGGTCCTCCTGGTTGGCGCTGGTCGGGATCGTGTCCGCGGCGGCCGGATGGGCTGTGGTCTTCAGCTCGTTGACTGCCGCGGCCGCGGTGTACTGGGCGAGCATCAGTCCGCTCTCGATCCCCGGGTCGTCGGCGAGGAAGGCGGGGAGCCCGGACAGGCGGCTGTCGAGGATGCGAGCGGTCCGCCGCTCGGAGATCGTGGCCAGGGCGGTGAGCGCCAGGCGCGCATGGTCGAGAGCGAGGGCCAATGGCTCGCCGTGGAAGTTGCCGCCGCTCACCACGCGTCCGTCCGGGAAGACGAGTGGGTTGTCGGTGGCCGCGTTCAGCTCCACCGAGACCGCGTCGTCGAGCGGCGCCAGGGCATCGGCCACCGCGCCGTGGACCTGGGGCATGCAGCGGATCGAGTACGGGTCCTGGACCTTGTGCGGACTCGACCGATGGCTGTCGCCGATCTCACTGTCGGCCAGGAGCTCGCGGAGCCGGGCCGCGGACGTGAGCTGGCCCCGATGCGGCCGGGCCGAGATGAGCGCGTCGTCGAAGGCGGAGGCGGTGCCGAGCATCGCCTCCAGGCTCATCGCTCCGGTCACGTCCGCGGTGCGGACCAGGATCCCGGCATCGGTCAGGGCCAGGGCGCCGATGGCGGTCATCAGCTGCGTCCCGTTGAGCAGGGCCAGGCCCTCCTTGGCCAGCAGCTCCATCGGTTCGAGGCCGGCGGCGGCCAGGGCTTCGCCGCCGGGGACGATCCTGCCGCCCGCCTCCGCTTCACCCTCGCCGATGACGACCAGGGCGAGATGGGCGAGCGGCGCAAGATCGCCTGAGGCGCCGACGCTGCCGCGGCAGGGAATGACCGGGTGGACCGCGGCGTTGAGGAGGGCGACAAGGAGGTCCACCACCTCCGGTCGGATGCCGGACAGCCCGATGGCGAGGGCGTTGGCCCGGAGCAGGAGCATGGCCCGCACGACGTCCGTCGGGAGCGGCTCGCCGACTCCTGCCGAATGGCTTCGGACGAGGTTGCGTTGGAGCGTGGCTGTCTGCTCGGGGGAAATGCGCACGTCGGCCAGGTCGCCGAAGCCGGTCGTCACCCCGTACACCGTGTCGCCTGACGCCACCACCCGCTCGATCACGGCACGCGAGACCGCCATCCGCTCCCGGGCCGCCGCCTCGACCACGACCGGCCTGCCGCCCCGCGCCACCGACACGACATCGGCGATGGTCAGGTCACGGCCGGTCAACTGGAGCGGGGGTTGGGCTGCCACCTCATTCCTATACTACGGACGTGCGGAGGTTCCCGGACCCGACGAGCCGCCTCGTCATGAGCCGTGGCGCGCAGTACCGGCTTAGCGGCGCGGTCCCCAGCCCCGCGGCCGCGTTCCTCGTTGCCCTCATCCTGCTGCCGTCCCTGTTCTGGCTGGTGGCGCTGAAGCGGACGACCACCTACCTCGGGCCCGAGGAGTGGCTGATGGTCAACGTCGTCATCCCGTTCCAGGAATGGATGGAGGCCAACCTGCCGCTGGTCGACAGCGTGATCACCGCCATCAGCGCCCTGGGCTCCGGCTGGTTCGTGGGACTCGGGTTCGCCGCGTGCGGGCTCTTCGCCCTGGCCAAAGGCCGTCGCGACCTGGCGCTCCTCCTCGCCCTCGGCACCCTCGCCTTCCCGATGGAATGGGCGCTGAAGTTCTTCGTCGCCATCCCACCGATCACCTTTAACGAGCTGGTCGCGGCGATGTTCAACGTCGGCGGCTTCGGGCTCGACGACATCGCCGTCTTCCCGGCCGGCCACGCCCTGCGGGCGATGGCCTTCTACGGCCTGGTCGCGTTCTGCATCGCTCGACTCTCCGGCGACCGGCGGCAGGGGATGACCGCCTACGCGGTCGCCGCGGTCCTGATCTTCGTCATCGGCCTGGTCCGCATCTACCTCAACCTCCACTACCCGCTGGACGTGGTCGGTGGATGGATGGCCGGGGCCGCGCTGGTCTCGGTCCTGGTCGCGATCCACGTCCTCAACGTCGAACAGGGCCAGCGCGTGGCCGAGCGGCAACGTGCGGCTGCGGCGGCGCTCCCGACGGCGGAGCAGCCGGCGGCGACCCCGGCTATCGAGGCCTGACGGCCGGACGTGCTGGAGTTCATCGACCAGACGGTCATCCCGTTCTTCCTGGACCTGTACGACACCCTCGGCTACGTCGGCGTGGCCGTCGGTGTGGCGCTTGAGACGTTCATCCCGATCCTGCCGTCGGAGGTCATCGTGCCGATGGCGGGCTGGAAGATCTCGCAATCAGCGGCAGACCCGACGGTGACCGAATGGCTGACCGATGCTCCCTGGACATTCATCGGAGTCATGGTGGCGGCCACCATCGGGGCGGCGGCCGGCTCGCTGGCCGGCTACCTCATCGGCGCCTGGGGTGGGCGGCCGCTGCTGGACCGATACGGACGCTACGCTCATATCAATGCCGAGGACCTCGACCGGGCCGACGCCTGGTTCGCCCGCTACGGCGACTGGGCGGTCTTCTTCGCCCGGTTCGTCCCGCTCCTGCGGGCCCTCATCAGCTACCCCGCGGGCGTGGCCCGCATGCCGCTGGGTCGGTACATGGTCTTCTCGGTGGCTGGCTCGATTCCGTGGAACCTGGGACTGGTGACCGCCGGCTGGCTGCTGGGCGAGAACTACGAGGCCCTGTACGAGACCATCCGGCCGTTCGAGATCCTGATCTACATCGTGGTCGTCCTCGGCGGCGCCTTCATCCTCATCCGCTGGATCCGGGGCCGCGGCTCGCCCGAGAAGGTTTGACCGGCGCTGCCCCGTGGTGTCACGATCGGGCGGCAACTGAACGAATCCATCGCCTTCGGGGCGGGGTGAAACTCCCCACCGGCGGTCGGTCCGCCCAGCGGACCAGCCCGCGAACCCCGTGAGGCCGGCGGCACGGAGAAGGCCGTCGGGCGAACCTCTCGGGGCCGACCTGACCCCGGCGTGAGCCGGGAAGACAGGGCCGACGGTCACAGTCCGGATGGGAGAGGGCGAGCACGAGGCGTTCCTCCGACGACCCGCTTCAGACCGTTGGCGCTGCGCGCGTCCGGTCCGGCGGCGGGTCCGACCGATGGCCTCGCCGCTCCCACGCCCCGATGGTTTGGCGCAGGGGAGAGCTATGGCGAGCGACCCGGGATCCCGTCCCGCAATCACGATCGAGGACCTGGCGGTCACCTTCACCGGCCCCGCCGGGTCGCTCACCGCGCTGGATGGCATGAGCGGGGAGGTGGCCAGCGGAGAGCTGCTGGCGGTCATTGGTCCGAACGGATCCGGCAAGAGCACTCTCTTGCGGGCGCTGGCCGGTCTGCTGCCGCCCTCCGTGGGACGCATCGGTCTCGCACCCGATGGATCGCCGCCGCGGGCCGGTGATGGTCGGGTCGGGCTCGTCTTCCAGCAGCCGCGCCTCCTCGGCTGGCGCTCGACGCTGGACAACGTCACCCTCCCCCTCGAGCTCGAGGGCAGGCCGGCCGCCGAACGGAGGATGGCGGGGGAGCGAGCCCTCGCCCGGGTCGGCCTGACCGATGCCGTCGCGCTGCGGCCCCGCGAGCTGTCGGGCGGCATGCAGCAACGGGTCGCCCTGGCGCGGTCGCTCGTTACCGACCCGCCCATCCTCCTGCTCGACGAGCCGTTCAGTGCGCTCGACGCGCTGACCCGTGATGCATTCGATGCCCAACTCGAGGCGATGTGGCTGGCCGATCGGCGTACCGTCGTCCTCGTCACCCATTCGGTGACCGAGTCTGTTCGGCTGGCCGATCGGATCTGGGTGCTGACCCCACGTCCCGGTCGAGTGGCTGCCGACATCCCGGTGCCGCTCTCCCGACCGCGCCCCACGAGCACCGCGGCGGACCCGGCGGCCGCCGCGGTCGAAGCTGAGGTTCGGGCTGCACTGGGATCGGTCCATGCGCCCGAGCTCGTGGGCTGGGCCGAACAGACGCCCGAGGTGGCCGCATGAATGCCGCCCTGCGCCGGGTCGGGCTCGTGCTCTTGAGCGCCCTGGGGTTCGTGGTCGCCTGGGGGCTGGTGGTTGCCATCGGCGACTACCCCGAATACATCCTCCCGTCGCCGCAGGTCGTTGCCGTTCGGGCGGTGGATGCGATCCAGAGCGGGACCCTCCAGCCGCACCTGGCCGCAACGTTGGAGGAGAGCGTGATCGGCTTCGCCCTTGGGGCCGCCGCCGCGATTGCGGTCGGGATCCTGCTGGCCAAGAGCCTGACCGCCGAGCGCGTCCTGTCGCCGTACCTGGTCGCGGCCCAGGCCATACCGATCCTCGCCCTGGCCCCCCTGATCGACATCTGGTTCGGCGGCGGGCTCACGGCCCGGGTCGTCATCTGCGCCCTGATCGTGTTCTTCCCCATCGCGATCGCGACCATGGTCGGCATCCGGGGCACGGATCCGCTGCTGGTCGAGATGGCGCGCGCGAACGGCGCCCGCGGCCGGCAGATCACCCGGCTGCTGGAGATCCCGTCGGCCATGCCCGTTCTGTTCGGCGGGCTGCGCGTCGGCGTCACCCTGGCGGTCATCGGCGCCGTGGTTGCCGAGTGGGCGGGCGCCAGCGTGGGGCTCGGAGTCCTGATCAACATCGCCGACCAGGGCCTGTTCGACACCCCACTCATGTTCGTCGCCCTCGGCACCCTGGCCCTGCTTGGCCTGACCTTCTATGCCGTCGTCCTGGGCGCCGAACGCGTCCTCGTCCCTCGTTGAATCTTGAAAGGAAACCGATGCGCCCTCGTGCCCTCCTGATGGCGACAGCGCTCAGCGCCGCACTGGCGGCCTGCACACCCTCCGCGTCTCCGAGTCCGAGCGGCACTGCGGAACCGTCCGCATCGACGTCGGGGTCGCCAACCGAGGAGCTCCGCGAGGTCCGCCTCCTGCTTGGCTTCCGGCCCGACGTCCAGTTTGCCCCGTTCTACCTCGCGCAGCAGGAGGGCTACTTCGCCGATGCGGGGCTGGAGGTCACCATCGAGCACGCCGACGCCGGAGAGCTGATCCGCCTGGTGGCCGACGGCCAGGCGGAGTTCGGGGTCGCGGATGCGACCGATGTCATGATCGCGCGAACCGCGGACATCCCGGTGAAATACGTTTCCACCCTGTACCAATTCTTCCCGGTGGCGTTGATCGGCCCGACCGGCACGGTCCCCGCCGACCCGGCCGACCTGGCGGGTCAGTCGATCGGCACACCCGGCCCGTTCGGCTCCTCGTGGCACGCGCTCCTGGCCCTGCTCGGGGCCGGAGGGCTCACGGCAGATGACGTCACGATCCGTGAATACCCCCAGTTCAACCAGGTCGAGGGCCTGCTCAACGGCGACGTGGGCCTCATCACCGGATTCCGAAACAACGAGCCCCTCCGTTTGGGGGCGGAGGGCATGGAAACCGACCTGCTCACCGTCGACGACATCGCTCCGCTCCCCGGACCGGGCGTCATCGTCGGCGACGACCTGCTGACCGCGGAACCTGACCTGGTGCACGCGTTTGTCGCGGCGGCCGTGGCTGCGCAGCAGGCCATCGTCAAGGACCCGGGCGCTGGCCTTCGCGCGGCCGTGGACGCCGTCCCCACGCTCGCTGAGGATGAGGAGACGGCCCTTGCCGTGCTGGAAGCCACCATCCCGATCTGGCTCGGGGTATCCACCGTTGCTGACGGAGCGATCAACGAACCGGTTTGGGAGACCGGCTACGAGATCATGCTCGACCTGGACTTCATCGATGGCTCCATCCCCGTCGAGGAGATGTTCCTCAGCCTCCAATGAGGAAGACCAGGCCGGTCACGACTAGGACGACCTCGATGACCACAACAAAGATGCGTTCGGACATCCGATCCACGATTCGCTTGCCGATCCACGAGCCGGCCAGCATGGGCGGCACCATGATCAGGCCCACGGCGCCCATGAACGGGGTGAGGATCGCCGCGATGCCGTAGGCGACGAGCTTCGCCACCTGCATGACGACGCTCGCCGCCGCTTCCGTCCCGATGTAGGCGCTCTTCACCAGCCCGGCGGCGAGGAAGAAGGGGGCCATGATCGGCCCGATCGACCCGACCAGCGCCGACGCGAACGCGAAGACGGCACCGATGGCCGTGAAGGTCCGCGGACCCAGGACGCCGAACGGCCTTGGTCGCAGGTGGCGCCATGCCACCGACGCCAGGAGGAATGCGCCGATGAGCCGGGTCAGAGCCTCGAGCGGGGCGGTGGCGAACAGGAATCCCCCGATCAGGGCGGCAGGAATCCCGCCCAGCGCGAACCAGCCGACGATCGGCCACGAGATGGCGTCGCGGTTGAGCGCGACCCGCGACCCGTTGCTCACCAGTCCGGCGACGGCCAGGATCGGGATCGCGTCTCGGGGCCCGAAGAGCGCGACCAGGATGGGAAGCAGGATCG
>DATFEC010000009.1:0-2122 GCA_035251655.1 Candidatus Limnocylindria bacterium
CGCAGAACCCGGAGAGCGTGAAGCGTGATCCATCGGCTGGGCTCGTCCACGCGTTCGCCAAGGTCGACGGGCATTTCGTCGTAGAGGGCCAGCTCCGGGCTCCACCGCCCGTCTGCGTCGTGCTTGGATGCGACCAGGTCGCTCGGCTCGGCGATGCGCTCGTCCGGGGTGGCACCCGCATCTCGTAGATGGTCGAGCGCGCGCAGGACGTTGTAGTGCCACCCGTAGGGGAACGGGAGGTAGAGCCACTTGCGGTCGCCGACCTCGCCGGTGGTCAGGCGCCGGAGAAGGCCCCGCTCGAGCAGGTACTCCTGCCCGCGCTCGCGGGCGGCACGCACGTCGCTGTTGCCGCCGACCGCCCGCTCGTACTCGAGGAAACCCTCCAGCACGTTGATCGTGGTGTCGAATGAGCCGCGGATTGAGCCATTCTCCTGCTCACAGTTCCAGCCGCCATCTTCCATCTGCTCGGTCAGCAGCCGGTCGACGATGCCGCGCACGTCCTCGCCGAAGTACGCGCCGACGGCGACGGCCTGCCCGTTGATGCACGGCTCGACCTCACCATCGAAGTAGGGCAGGTCGTCGTATTCCCATTGGACGTTGGCGCGGACGAGGCCGATGGCGCGCCGCACCCTCTCGTCGCTTGGATCCACGCCGAAGTGGCGCAGCAGCTGGAGGGTCGCGGTGGTCGCCGTCCAGTCCGGTTTGTAGGCACCCCCGCCCCAGGCTCCATCCGGCGGTTGCCGGGCCAGCAGCTCGGCGCCCCAGCCCTCGGTGGCGACCTTCGCCCTCTCCGCGGCAACTTCATCTGCGGGCGCATTGGTCAGGTCGCGCATGACCTGCCAGCGCAGGGCCGGATCAGAGTCCAGCAGCCAGTCGATAACGGTGACGGTGACGGTCATTCGCCGACAGTGCCGAACTCGGGCCGGCCGGTCGGCTGGTAGACGTGGATCGCCACCCCGGAGGGCGTGGTCCGCGAGTCGACGAGGCGCAGACCCGTGGCTATGCCGGCCTCGGGGAACAGCCGCAGGCCCGCACCGACGATGACCGGCAAGACCAGTAGCCGGAGCTCGTCGACGAGGTCGTGCTCGAGCAGGGAGCGAACCAGCGCCCCACTGCCGTGGACCTGGAGCTCGCGGCCGGGTGCCGCCTTGAGCCGGGCGACTTCGGTCGGCAAGTCGCCGCTGAGGATCGTGGTCGGCTGCCAGTCCGCGGTGCGAAGCGTGGTCGAGACGACGTACTTGGGCAACACGTTGAGCGAGTTGGCGATCGGATCGTCTGCCTGGTTGTGATTGGGCCAGTACGCCGCGAAGATCTCGTACGTGCGCCGCCCCAGCAGGAAGGCGTCGACCTTGCGAAAGTTGTCAGCCTGGAACAGCCCGCCGGCCTCGTCGAAGTGCGGCGCCAGCCAGCCACCGCGGTCGAACCCGCCGCGGGTGTCCTCCGTCGCGCCACCCGGGCCCTGGTACACGCCGTCGACGGAGAGGAACATCGTGGAAGTCAGTCGCATGGCGGTCCTCCGGGGTCAGGATTCGTGCGCGACCGATGGTAGGCCAGGCCGCCGCAGGACGCCCGGGCTAGCCCAATCGGCTCTGTTCGCGCGCTCCGAGCCGGAGTAGTCTGCCGCCCATGCGGTTCCTGCTGGCCGTCGCGCTCGTCGTGATCGTGCTCGTGGGCGCCTGGAAACTGGCGGGCTTCGAGCTGCCAATCCTGGACTACCCCTTGGGCGGACCGATGCAGCAGCCCATCATCGAGATCAACGAGCAGCCTGACCTCAATCTTCCGTGAGCGCTGGCGGTCTGGCGCGGGGACATCCGTCTCGCTTCGCGGCGTTGTGTACGGCCGCTATCCGCCTACGACTTCCCGCAATGGTGGCGGGGCTGGGCTTTGTGATCTTGCTCGGAGCGACGCCCTTCGGAGAGGTCCAACCCCGAATCCAGCTCATCATGGTCGTTCTTGGGGCGATCGTCGTCTGGTTGGCCCTCCTCAGCCTCCGGCGCGGCACCGACCGTGCTGATCAGCTGGCGCTGGCCGCGTACCTCCTGATCCTGATCCCGATTGTCCTGTCGAACTTTCTTCGTCAATCGGTCGACATCGCACTGTCAGGGTTGGCCCTCTTATCGCT
>DATFEC010000004.1:0-4292 GCA_035251655.1 Candidatus Limnocylindria bacterium
CCGTCGCTCGAAGAGGTGTTCATCGAGCACGTCGGGCGACCGGCGGAGGAAGCCGACGAGCGGCACCTCGCTCCGGCACAGGAGCGGACCTGATGCTCGGCCTGTTCCCCAACGCCTGGACGGTGACGGTCCGCGAGTTCAGCCTCCGGATCCGGAGCCGCGCCTTCCAGATCGTCACCCTCATCCTGGCCCTGGTCGGCCTGGGCCTTGCCCTGCTCCCGATCGGGATCAGCGCGCTCGGCCTCGACGAACCGTCGTCGGTATCGGTCTATTCAGCCGCCCCGGAGGCCGACGAGGCGGCGGTCGCCCTGGTCGCGACCCTGAACGGGATGGAGCAGATCACCCTCGAGGCCGAGCTCACCACCGATGAGGCGGGCGAGCGAGGGGCCGTGGAGGCTGGCGACCGCGACGGCCTGGTCACCGTCGAGCGGGCGGCCGACGAGGACCTCAGCTTCGACCTGTACACCGGGGAGGGCTCGACGAGCCCCGTCGTCTTCGGCGTGACCGCGGCCACGAACCAGGTCGCGATCGGGGACCGCCTGGTCCGGGCCGGAGTCGACCCGTCCGATGTCGGGGAGATCTTCGCGCCGACCGACTTCGACGTCACCCCGGTCGACCCGGGTGCCGTGGACGAGGACGAGCTGTTCGGGCCGCGATACGTCCTTGCCACCGCCCTGCTGGTCCTGATGTTCATGGCGATCATCACCTACGGTCAGTGGGTCGCCACGTCGGTGGCCGAGGAGAAGTCAAGCCGGGTCATGGAGCTGCTGATCACTGCCGCCACGCCTCGCCAGCTGCTGCTGGGCAAGGTGATGGGGGCGGGAGGCGCAGGCCTGCTCCAGTACGTGGTGATCGTCGCCGCGGCCCTTGCGGGGTTGCTGCTGCAGGGGACCATCAGCCGGTTGATCCTCGGAGAGAACGTCGGCGAGCCCGTCGAGCTGCAGGGCCTGAGCATCGGCGTCCTGCTGGTGGTCGGCCTGTTCTTCGTCGGCGGGTTCGGGCTCTACGCCACCCTCTACGCCGCGATCGGTTCGACGGCCAACCGGGTGGATGACATCCAGACCATCACCGGTCCGATGATCATCATCGGAGTGGCGGGCTACCTCGTGTCGTTTGCCGCGCTGAACGCCCCCGACGCCGACTGGGTCCGGCTGCTGTCCTTCGTCCCGTTCTTCAGCCCGTACCTGGTGCCGGTCCGGATGGTGCTGGGCCAGGTCGCTCCATGGGAGATTGCGCTGGCATTCGCACTCCTGCTCATCGGCGCATTCCTCGCCTTGTGGGTCGCGGCGCGCATCTACTCGGCCGGTGTCCTGCTCTACGGGCAGAAGGCCGGGCTGCGCAGCGTGTGGAGGGCGGTCCGCGTCAACCGCTGAGCGGCAGAAACCCCGGCTGCTAGGCGGCCTTCACTCCCGCCACGAGGGCCTGGACGGTGGCCTTGGCATCGCCGAACAGCATCGCCGTCTTTGGGTCGCCGTACAGCGGGTTGTCGATCCCGGCGAAGCCGGCCGCCATCGAGCGCTTGAGCACGATCACGTTCTGGGCGTGATCGACGTTCAGGATGGGCATGCCGTAGATCGGTGAGGTCGTGTCCGTCCGGGCGGCCGGGTTGGTCACGTCATTCGCGCCGATGACCAGCGCCACGTCGGCGTTGGTGAAGTCGTCGTTGATCTCGTCCATCTCCTTGAGCCGCTCGTAGGGGACGTTGGCCTCGGCCAGCAGGACGTTCATGTGGCCCGGCATCCGGCCCGCCACCGGGTGGATGGCGAACTGGACGTCGACGCCGCGCGCCAGGAGCAGGTCCATGAGCTCGCGGACGGGGGTCTGGGCCTGGGCCACCGCCATGCCGTAACCCGGAACGATGATCACGCTCTTGCCGTACGCCATCAGGACCGCGGCGTCCTCCGCGTTGATGGTGCGGACGTTCTGCTCGCCCGCGGCGCCGGCGACCTGCGCCCCGCCGCCGGTTCCGAACGCGCCGAACAGGACGTTGAGCAGCGAGCGGTTCATGGCCCGGCACATGAGCTGGGTGAGGATCGCGCCCGAGGCCCCGACCAGGGTCCCGGCAATGAGCAGTGCGTAGTTGCCCAGCACGAAGCCGGTGGCCGCCACGGCGATACCGGTGTACGAGTTCAGCAGGCTGATGACGACCGGCATGTCCGCCCCGCCGATGGGCATCACGATCAGGACGCCCGCCAGCAGGGCCAGGGCGACGAAGACCAGGAACAGGGTCACGTCGTTGGTGACGAAGGCGAGGGCCACGGCCATCACCAGCAAAGCGGCGAGGAGGATTCCGGCCACCAGCCGCGAGCCCGGGTAGGTGACCGGGCGCGCGGCAATGAAACCCTGGAGCTTGCCGAAGGCCACCACCGAACCGGTCAGCGAGACCGATCCGATGACCGCGCCGAGCAGTGTGGCGATCATCGGAATAGTCGGAAGCAGGTCCGCGCCCGCACCCGTCTCCCCGGTTGCGGTGAGGAACTCGGAGATGGCGACCACGGCGGCAGCCCCGCCGCCGGCCCCGTTGAAGATCGCGACCATCTGGGGCATGGCGGTCATCGGAACCCGACGAGCGCCGACGACGCCGATGATCGTGCCGACGAGCCCGCCCACGACCAGCACCCACCAGTTGTCGAACAGCCCCGGTTCGGTGGCGATCGTCCAGGCCACGACGAGGGTCATCCCGGCGGCACCGAGCAGGTTGCCCGTCCGGGCAGTCTTCGGCGAGGCGAGGAACTTCAGGGCCAGGATGAAGGAGACCGACGCGATGAGGTAGACGGCGAAGGTCGCCAGCTCGAGGACGCTCATGGCCTGTTGTCGCCGTCCCGCCGGCCGCGGAACATCTCGAGCATCCGGTCGGTGACCACGAAGCCGCCGACCACGTTGATGGTGCCCAGGATCACGCCGGCCAGGCCGAGGCCGAGCTGGAGGGGAGACTCGGCGGTGGCAGTCACGATGATGGCGCCGACCACGATCACGCCGTGGACGGCGTTCGCCCCGGACATCAGCGGGGTGTGGAGCATGGTCGGCACCTTGCTCACGACCTCGTAGCCGACGAACGCGGTCAGGACGAGGATGAACAGGGCGTCGATGAGGGCGCGGGGATCGAGGGCCTCGGTCATGGCTTGGGCCCTGCGGTGGCAGCCTCGAGCGCCGCCGCGGTTGCCTCGTGGACGATCTTGCCGCCGTGGGTGATCGTCGCCCCCCTGGTGATCTCGTCGTCAAGGTCCAGGGTCAGCTTGCCGTCGTGGACGAGGTGCTCGACCAGGGTCTGGACGTTCTTGGCGTACATCTGGGTCGCGTGGGTCGGGACAGAGGCCGGCAGGTTCGTGAGGCCGATGATCGTGACGCCGTCGACCACGACCTCCTGGCCCGCCTCGGTGAGCTCGGTGTTGCCGCCGGCCTCGGCGGCCATGTCCACGATGACGCTGCCCGGCTGCATGGTCCGCACCATCTCGGCAGTGATCAGCTTCGGCGCGGGACGGCCGGGGATCAGGGCCGTGGTGATGACGAAATCGGCCGCCTGCACCCGCTCGGCAATGAGCTCGCGCTGCCGCCGCTGGTAGTCCTCGTTCATCTCGCGGGCGTAGCCGCCGGAGGTCTGCGCGGACGCCTTCTCCTCGTCGGTCATCGGCACCTCGACGAAGATCGCGCCCAGGCTCTCGACCTGCTCCTTGACCACGGGCCGCACGTCGAACGCCTCCACCACCGCGCCAAGCCGGCGGGCGGTACCGATGGCCATCAGCCCCGCCACCCCGGCGCCCATGATCAGGCCACGCGCCGGGCGGACGGTGCCCGCCGCGGTGGTGAGCAGCGGGAAGAACTTCGGCAGCCGGCTGGCGGCCATGAGCACCGCCTTGTACCCCCCGACGGTGCTCTGGGACGAGAGCGAGTCCATCGACTGGGCGCGCGTGATGCGGGGAATCGCGTCCATGCTGATGGCGGTGATCCCCCGCTCTGCGAGGCGGTCCGCCAGCTTCGGGTTGGAAAGGGTCCCCAGCGTGCCGATAAGCACCGCCTCGGGACGGAGCATGTCCATCTCCTCGTCGGTGGGACGTCCAACGCGGAGGACGAGATCCGCCTGGCCGTAGAGGGCGGCGACGTCAGGAACGATCGTCGCGCCGGCCTCGGCGTAGGCCGTGTCCGGGAAATACGCCGCCTCCCCGGCGCCGGCCTGGACCAGCACCTCGTTGCCGGCCGCGACGAGCTGGCCGGCAATCTGCGGGGTGAGGGCGGCGCGTGCCTCGCCCTCGGCGGTTTCGCGCGGGACGGCAATCTTCATGAAGGACAGGGCC
>DATFEC010000313.1:0-2238 GCA_035251655.1 Candidatus Limnocylindria bacterium
GGGCCGGCGCGTGCGCGGGGCCGTCCAGCTGGCCGCACTCGATGCGCTCACCGACGGCGAGATGACCCTGGCTGCCCTCGCCAGCCGCCTCGGCCGGGAGCCGGGATCCCTGCTCGACACCGCCCGCCGGCTCGAGGCCGCTGGCTGGGTGGAGGTGGGCTGGGCCGACGTCCGCCGCGACCCGCTCGCGCACCGGCTGCCGGGGCGTTCTGCCGCGGAGGCGATGGCACCCGAGCAGGACGCCGCCCTGCGAGACATCGCGGACCTGCCACCGGGCGGCGAGATGCTCCTCCAGGGCGTGGCCGCTTCCGGCAAGACGGACGTGGTCCTGGCTGCGGTCGAAGCCACGCTCGACCGGGGCCGGAGCGCCATCGTCCTCGTGCCGGAGATCACCGGCATCCCCCAGCTCGCCGATCGGCTGCGCGCGACGGTCGGATCGCTGCTGTCGGTGCTTCACTCGGGGCTCTCGATCGGGGAGAGGCACGACGAATGGCAGCGGGTGGTGGCAAATGAGGCGCGAGTCGTCGTCGGGACCCGGACGGCGGCCTTTGCCCCGCTGCGGGACCTCGGCCTCCTCGTCCTCGACGAATCCCACGACGGCGGCTACAAGGCGGACCGCACCCCGCGCTACGACACACGATGGGTCGCGGCGAGGCGGGCAGCGCTGACGGGCGCGCGGTTCGTTCAGGCGACCGCGACCCCCGATGTCGTGACCATCCACCGCGTCCGCAGCGGATCGGCTCGCCGCGCCCGGCTGGTCGAGCGCCGAGTCGGCGCCATTCCCACGGTTCGCGTCATCGATATGCGCGCCGAGCTGGCCGAGGGCAATCGATCTGTCCTGTCACGCGCGCTCACCGACGCGCTGGAGACGCTGCCCGCCGGCCAGCAGGCCATCCTGCTCATCAACCGGCGCGGTGCCGCGACCTTCGTCCTCTGCCGCGACTGCGGCGAGCCGATCCGCTGCCCCGAGTGCCAGCTCCCGCTCGTCCACCATCTGGCGACCGTGGAGCTCCGGTGCCACCATGACGGGCGCACCGCGCCGGTCCCGGACCGCTGCCCGCGCTGCCACAGCCCGCGCATCCGGTACTTCGGCGCGGGGACCCAACGAGTCGAGGCTGAGGTCCGCGCCCGTTTCCCCGAGCTCCGAGTCGGGCGCCTGGACAGTGATGCCGTCGCCGCCCGCCGCCGCTTCGAGTCGATCTACGACGATTTCGCGTCGGGACGCACCGATGTCCTGGTCGGCACGCAGCTGGCTGCCAAGGGCCTCGACCTCCCGGCTGTCACCGTCGCCGCCGTGGTCGCGGCCGACGTCACGCTTCATCTGCCCGAGTACCAGGCCGCCGAGCGCACCTTCCAGCTGCTCGCCCAGGTAGCGGGTCGCGCCGGCCGCGGGCCGCACCCGGGGCAAGTCCTGATCCAGACCTACGCGCCCGACCACCCGGCCGTGATGGCCGCGTCTCGCCTCGACGTGGATGGCTTCGCCGATGGCGAGCTGCGACGCCGCGAGGCGTTCGGCTACCCGCCGTATGGTTGGCTCGCCCGATTGCTGATCGCCGACCCCGACCCGAAGCGGGCCGAGTCCCGCGCCGGCGACGTTGCCACCGCGGTCGCCGGTGAGGGTGTCGAGGTCCTCGGCCCGGTGCCGGCCTGGGTCCCGCGGCGGGCGGGGCGCTGGCGCTGGCAGGTCGTCGTCCGCGCCGCGAGCGAGGCCGATCGGGCAGTGGCGATGGAGCGAGTGCCCCCCGGCGTGGGCATCGACGTCGACCCCGGGACCCTGCTCTGACCGTCCTACAATGCGGCCATGGTCATCCGCCGCATCCTGACCGCCGACGAGCCGATCCTCCACGAGAAGACAAAGAAGGTCACGGACTTCGACGCGTCCCTGCACCGGCTCCTGGACGACCTGCTCGAGACGATGCGGGACGCCCCGGGCATCGGTCTGGCGGCCAACCAGGTTGGCGTGCCGCTCCAGGTCGCGGTCATCGAGATTGAGGGCAAGATCACCGAGCTGGTGAACCCGAAGATCGTCCGACGGTCTGGGGCGACGGTCGACTGGGAAGGGTGCCTGTCGATCCCGGGCTTCGTCGCGGAGGTCGAGCGATCGGCGAAGGTGACCGTGCAGGCGCGCGACCGGCATGGTCGTGAGTTTCGAGTCAAGGGTGAAGAGCTGTTCGCCCGGGCGCTCCAGCACGAGATCGATCACCTCAACGGCGTGCTCTACATCGACTACCTCGAGTC
>DATFEC010000200.1:0-3956 GCA_035251655.1 Candidatus Limnocylindria bacterium
GTCGCGTCGACGGCGAAGTCCGCGTGCTCGAACGCCCGGTCGACGACGATCGCCGACCACCAGCCGGTGACCGGGTCGCGGCGCAGCTCGAACATGCCGCGATGCCCGGCGCTCAGCCGAGCTCGTTCAGCTCCCAGGCTCGACGCCGGTCCTGCACCGCCCATTCCTCGCGCAGGAGCGACATGATCAGCACGTCCTCGTGCCGGCCCTGGGTGTAATGGCGCCGGCGGAGGGTCCCCTCGAGCACGAAGCCGGCCTTCTCGTACGACCGCTGGGCACGCGCGTTCGAGGCGTATACCTCAAGCTCGATCCGCTCCAGCCGCAGCTCCCCGAAGCCGAAGTCACAGATCGCGTTCAGGGCGTCCGTCCCGTAGCCCTGGTTCCACATCGACTTCTCACCGATGCTGATCCCGAACTCGGCATTGCCGTTCACGAAGTCGAGGTCGTGCAGGCCCGCGGTGCCGATCGGCTCGTCATCGGTCAGCCGACAGACGACGAAGTGGTAGTCGGTCTTGCCCTGGCGGCCAACCATGTCGGCGAACCACTGCTCTTCCATGGCCTCGCTGAAGGGGGCTCGGAGCAGGAGCCCCCGGGCGGTTTCGGCATCAGCGAACCACGCCACGAACCGCGGAAGATCGGTCCGCTCGGCGGGGCGGAGGTACACCTTCTCGGCACGGAGCATGGGCACGGGCCGGTCGTTGGGGCGGGGCTCGGTCATCGGTCGATCCGCTGCGCTAGGCTTGCCGTCAGGGCATTCGGCTCTGCGCCCGAGCATACAAGGAGGACCGATACCGATGACCACGCGGCGCGCGACCGCTTCCTGGAGCGGCGACCTGCTCTCAGGCTCGGGCACCGTCAGCGGCTACTCCAGCGGGCTGTTCAGCGACCTCCCGGTCAGCTGGGCGTCCCGGACGGAGGAACCCCAGGGTCGCACATCCCCCGAGGAGCTCTTGGCCGCTGCCCACGCCGCCTGCTATTGCATGGCGTTCTCGAACGGCCTGGCGACAGCCGGCTTCAAACCCGACCATCTCCACGTCGAGGCCGAGGTGGCGTTCGAGAAGCTCGAGGGCGGATGGACGGTTACCGCATCCTCGCTCCAGGTGATCGGCAGTGTCCCGGATTGCTCCCACGAAGACTTCGAGCGCCTGGCGCTCGAAGCCAAGGATGGCTGCCCGATCAGTCGTGCCCTGGCCGGAAACGTCGAGGTCAGCGTCGACGCCTCGCTCGAAGACCCGGATACCGAAGGCGCCTAGCCCCACGCCGATGACCGAGGTCGCCAACGTCGAGCGCGCGGAGCAATCCGCCCTTGCGGCCGTCGGCCGCGTTCTATCGGTCATCGCCGACGCCGAATTTCAGCTCCAGCCATCGCTGGACCAGATCGCCAAGGAAGCGCGAGGGCTATGCGGCGCCGACGCCGCGTTCTGCTTCCTGCTGGATGGTGATCACTTCCGGTTCGCGGCCGCGGACGGCGGGGATCCAGCGCACTGGGCATATGAACGTGAGCATCCGGACCCGATCGACGATCGGTCAATCGTCGGCCGAGTGGCGCTGGCCGGCGGACCCGTTCAGGTCGAGGATCTTGCCGCCGACCCGACCTATGGCGGCGCAGCCTTGACGATCGGTGGATTTCGGACACTCCTGGGCGTGCCAATCGGGCGCGGCGATGAACTCATCGGCGTCTTCGGAATTGCACGGACCGAACCGGCGCCGTTTACAGGGGGCGACATCGCTGTGCTATCGGTCTTTGCAGACCAGGCTGCCGTCGCCATTCGGCTTGCGCGCCAGCTGGCGGAGACAAACGAGGCCCTGCACCGGGAGTCGGCCGTGGGGCAGGTCCTCCAGTCGCTGGCGAGCTCGACCGTTGACCTCGACCATCTCTTCCGGTCGGTGATCGAGCGAGCGACGCTCCTTTCCCACGCCGACGAGGGAAATCTCCTGCGCGGGGAGGAAGGGGGTCGGTTCCGGGTCGCAGCCTTCACCCCGGGCGTGCCAGTGCAATTCCGCGAGGCCCTGGAGGGATACGTCTTCGAGCCCGGGCGCGGAACTCTCACCGGTCGCGTCCTCATAGAGGGGGGACCCGTCCAGATCCCGGACGTCTTGGCAGATACCGAGTATGAGTTCGAGGCCGCCCCGCGGACATCCGGGGCCCGGACCATGCTCGGTGTCCCGCTGAAGCGCGACGGTCAGCCGATGGGGGTACTCGCGGTCTGGCGGAAGGACGTCAGGCCGTTCAGCGATGCGGAGATCGGCGTGGTCGTCACCTTCGCCGACCAGATCGGCATCGCCGTCCGACTGGTCGGCCTGCTGACCGAGACGGGTGAGGCTCTCGAACGCGAGTCAGCGGTTGCTCAGGTGCTGGCCTCGATTGCACGTTCGAAGTTCGAGCTACAACGCGTGCTCAACACGGTCACCGAAAGCGCCGCCCGCCTGTCACGAGCGGACTCCGGCAACATGGCGCTCATCGAGAGCGGGAACTATCGGATCGCCGCGTCATACGGCGAGCGGTCCCAGGAGCTGGCGAGGGTATTCGAGCGGTCGCGCATCGCCCTGGATCGGGGATCGCTCGTCGGGCGGGTGACGATCGAGCGACGCGCGGTCCAGATCGCTGACGTGCTTGCTGACCCGGAGTACACCCAGTTGGAGATGCAGGAGGTGGTCGGCTTTCGCACGCTGCTGGGCGTTCCCCTCATGCGCGAGGGCGATCCCGCCGGCGTGCTGGTGATGCAACGTGCCGAGGTTCGTCCGTTCACCGACCAGGAGATCGCACTCGTTACGACGTTCGCGGATCAAGCCGCCCTGGCGATCGCAAACATCGAGCTGTACGAGACAGTGGAACGGCAGCGGACGGCACTGGCCAGCTTCGCACCGCACGTCGCGGGCCTGCTGTCCAGCCCGGAGGGGGAAGCGCTCCTGACCGGGCACCGCAGGGAGATCAGCGCGCTGTTCTGCGACATGCGGGGCTTCACCGCGTTCGCGGAGACAGCCGAGCCTGAGGAGTTGTTCAGCGTTCTTCGCGAGTACCACTCGGAGGTCGGTCGCATCGCGCTGGGCAACGGCGGCACGGTGGAGCACTTCGCGGGCGACGGCTTCATGATCTTCTTCAACGACCCGAAGCCAATCGACAACCACCCGTTGGCGGCCGTCCGCTCGGCGCTCGCCATGCACCATCGGTTTGCCGAGCTGGCGGAAGGCTGGCATCGTCGCGGGTACGACCTCGGCCTCGGGATCGGGATCTCGGTCGGATACGCGACCCTGGGGCGGATCGGGTTCGAGGGCCGATACGACTACGCCGGCGTGGGTGCCGTGACCAATCTCGCTGCCCGACTCAGCTCAGCCGCGGGGGCCGGAGAGACGCTCCTCAGCCAACGCGCCTACGCCGCCCTCGAGGACCAGGTAGCGGCCGAGCCGACCGAACAGCTCAGCCTGAAGGGCTTCAGCCACGCAGTGACCGCCTACCGAGTGACCAGCCTGAAGACCTAGACGATCGCCTCCGCGATCTCCGGGCGCAGGCCGGGGAAGCCGGCGAGGAACTCCGCTCGTTCCCGCTTCAGGCGCTCGACCCAGGTGCCGTACTCGTCCGCGCGGCCTGTCCGCTCGTACAGCAGCCGCGGCTGAAGCAACTCCAGGTCCTCGATGCCCGGCACCGACGTCGCCACCTCGTAGCCGAAGTCCTGGTCGCGCTCCCAGGAGATCGTCCCCTCGGCGATAGCCTTCACGATCGAGCCCGAGTCCTCGATCTGGAGCTTCTTCGAGTTCGGGTCCTCGTCCGAGCCGCCCACCCGGCCGGTGTTGACGAGATACACGTCGAACGGATGCGTACCCATCAGCTCCCAGAACCGATTGCCCTGGTCCTCGTCGCGGTATGGGTAGAACGGGTTCGTGCCCGGCACCCGGAGGGCGATCCCTTCCTCCGCCGCGCCTCCCGCTGACGTCCCTCTTGTCTCGCCCAGCATGAA
>DATFEC010000201.1:0-5741 GCA_035251655.1 Candidatus Limnocylindria bacterium
ACCGTGTCATTCGGGGACTACGGCCTGGTGGCGGAAGAGGTGTGCTGGTTGACCAGCCGCCAGATCGAGGCTGCCCGACGCGCCATGACCCATCACATCAAGCGTGGCGGACGGGTCTGGATCCGCGTCTTTCCCGACAAGCCGGTCACCAAGAAACCGGCCGAGGTGCGGATGGGATCCGGCAAGGGGGCGCCGGATCACTGGGTCGCGGTGGTGAAGCCAGGTCGGGTGATGTTCGAGATGTCCGGCGTGCCGGAGCCGATTGCCCGCGAGGCGATGCGGCTGGCCAGCCACAAGCTGCCGATCTCGACGAAGTTCGTCATCAAGGAGGGGGTCGAACATGGACATCAGTGAGGTCCGGGCCCTCAGCGACGCCGACCTCGCCGTCGCCCTGGCCGATGCGAAGCAGGAGCTGTGGAAGATCCGATTCGACCTGGCCACCCGCCAGGAGAAGAACTACAGCCGCCTGCCGGCGACTCGTCAGCGGATCGCCCGCATCTTGACCGTCATGACCGAGCGTGAGCGCGCGGCGGCCGCCGCTGCCCGGGAGTCCGCGTGATGGCCGGCAAGCGACGAACCAAGGTTGGACGCGTCGTGTCCGACAAAATGGACAAGACGGTGGTCGTCAGCGTCGAGCGCCTTCAGCGCCACCCGATCTACAAGCGCGTCATCCGTCGCTCGACGAAGTTCAAGGCCCACGACGCCGACAACGCCGCAAAGGTCGGCGACACGGTCCGGATCGAGGAGAGCCGACCCCTGTCCCGCGACAAGCGGTGGCGGCTGGTCGAGATCCTCGGTCATGGGATCTCCGAGTCAGCTCAGGAACCGATGGCCGACGAGGCGATCCTGCACCCGGAGCCCGAGGGTGAGGCCGAGACACCGTCCCCCGACCAGGAGAGCGCATGATCCGACGCCAGACCCGGCTGCGGGTCGCCGACAACACCGGCGCGCGCGAGCTGATGTGCATCACCGTGGTCGGTCGCTCCACGAGCGAGACGGCCTCGGTTGGTGACGTCATCGTCGCCAGCGTCAAGCAGGCCATGCCCAACTCCGGGGTGAAGAAGGGCGAGGTGGTGCGCGCCGTGATCGTGCGCACGACGAAGGGGTACGGCCGCCCGGATGGCAGCCACATCCGCTTCGATGAGAACGCAGCCGTTCTGATCACGCCGCAGGGCAACCCGCGCGGGACGCGCATCTTCGGACCCGTTGCCCGTGAGCTGCGCGAGCGCAACTACATGAAGATCATCTCGCTCGCGCCGGAGGTGCTGTGATGGCCGTCCGAAAGGGTGACACGGTGCTGGTCCTCGCCGGCAAGGACCGTGGCAAGCGAGGCAAGGTGGAGCGCGTCGAACGCACCCGTCGCGGCCTGGCCGTCGTTGTCCCCGGGCTGAACATGGCGAAGCGCCACCAGAAGTCGCGCGGAGGCCGCCAGCAGACGGCCGGCATCATCGACCTGCCCCTGCCGATCCAGATCAGCAAGGTCATGGTCGTCTGCCCGAACTGCGGCAAGCCAACACGTACCGGTCATGCCCGGCTCGACGACCAGCACAAGACTCGGGTCCGCGTCTGCCGCCATTGCGGCGAACAGCTGGAGGTGGGCACGTGACCGACGAGCCAACCAAGGCGCCGCGCAAGCGCCCGCCCTCCGCACAGGCAAAGGCGCGTACGACGGGGAAGGCCCCAACGACGAGAACGGCCGCACAGAAGGCTGCCGTCGACAAGACAGTGGCGGTGGAGGCTGCGCCCGAGAAGGCGAAGGCTCGCCGCGGGGCTGCGGGCCGACCGGAGCCAATCGGTCTGCGCCTGCGCTACCGCGACGAGGTCGTGCCGGCCCTCCAGCGGGAGTTCGGGTATGCGAACCCGATGCAGGTTCCACGGCTGGACAAGGTCGTGGTCAACATCGGCCTGGGTGAGGCCATCCAGAATGCGAAGGCGATCGACGCCGCCGTGGGCGACCTCGCGACCATCACCGGCCAGAAGCCGATCGTGACCCGCGCCACCCGCTCGATCGCCCAGTTCCGGCTGCGGACCGGGATGCCCGTGGGGGCCAAGGTGACCCTGCGCGGGCAGCGGATGTACGACTTCCTGGAGCGGACCATGCGCCTGGCCCTGCCTCGCATCCGCGACTTCCGGGGCGTTTCGCCACGATCGTTCGACGGCCGCGGCAACTTCAGCCTCGGCCTGCGCGAGCAGCTGATGTATCCCGAGATCGATTACGACAAGATCGACCGGCTTCGCGGCTTCGAGATCAGCGTCGTCACCACCGCCCGCACCGACGAGGAGGGCCGCCGCCTCCTCGCCCTGCTGGGCATGCCCTTCTCTGCCACCTGAGCCTGAGGACCGATTGCCATGGCCAAGAAATCGATGATCGCCAAAGCCCAGCGGAAGCCGAAGTTCGAGGTGCGCGGGTACAACCGCTGCACGGTCTGCGGCCGCCCGCGCGCCTACATGCGCCGATTCGCCCTGTGCCGCATCTGCTTCCGGGAGCGTGCCCTCGAAGGCATGTTGCCCGGCGTCACGAAGTCGAGCTGGTAGCCATGAACGTCACCGATCCGATTGCGGACATGCTGACCCGGGTCCGGAACGCGAGCCTCGCGCGGCACGGCGAGGTCGTGCTGCCCGGATCTCGGGTGAAGACCGAGATCGCCCGCATCCTGGTCGAGGAGGGCTTCATCGCGTCATTCGAGAACCGGGTCGAGGACGGGCACGATCACCTCGTGCTGACCCTCAAGTACGTCGAGGGCAAGACCCCGGTGGTCACCGGCCTGAAGCGGATCAGCAAGCCCGGCCTGCGCGTCTACGCCCGCAAGACCGAGATTCCCCGCGTCCTGGGTGGCCTGGGCGTGGCCATCCTCTCCACCTCCCACGGGATCATGACCGGGCAGCAGGCCCGGAAGCTGAACCTGGGCGGCGAAGTGATCTGCTACGTCTGGTAGGGACTGATGTCGCGTATCGGGCGCCTGCCCATCCCCATCCCCGACGGCGTCGAGGTCTCCCTCGGTGGCCAGCACCTCCGTGTCTCGGGCCCACTCGGGACTCTGGAGCGTGACGTCCATCCCGAGATGACCCTGGTCCACGAGGACGGCGTGCTCCGCGTCGAGCGCCCGTCCGACGCACCGCGGCACCGGGCCCTCCACGGCCTGACCCGCTCGCTGGTCGCGAACATGGTCACCGGCGTGACCAGTGGGTTCACCAAGGTCCTCGAGATCAGCGGCGTGGGGTATCGAGCCCAGCTCCAAGGCGAGATGCTGGTCCTCGCCCTCGGCTTCTCCCACCCGGTCGAGGTCAAGCCGCCGGAAGGCATCACCTTCAACGTGGAGACCCCGACCCGCCTGGCGGTGACGGGTCCCGACCGAGAGCTCGTGGGCCAGGTGGCCGCCGCGATTCGCGCCCGGCGCAAGCCCGAGCCGTACAAGGGCAAGGGCATCCGCTACGCCGGCGAGCAGATCCGGCGCAAGGCCGGCAAGGCGGGCAAGGTCGGAGGCGCAGCCTGATGATCAAGAAGACGTCCCGCGACGCCCTGCGGCGCAAGCGCCACGCCCGGCTTCGGCTCCGCCTGGCTGGCAGCGCGGACCGACCGCGGCTGAGCGTGTTCCGCAGCTCGCGGTTCATCTATGCCCAGGTCATCGACGACAGCACCGGTCGCACTCTGGCCTCGGCATCGAGCCGCGAGCCGTCGCTGGCCGGACCTGCCGGGAAGGTGGCCGCCGCCGAGGCCGTGGGCAAGGCGCTTGCCGAGCGCGCTCGCGCGGCCGGCGTGACGCAGGTCGTCCTCGACCGCGGCGGATATCGGTATCACGGGCGGGTTCGCTCGCTCGCCGAGGGCGCCCGCCAGGGCGGCCTCGAACTGTAGAGCGGAGTACCCATGCCACGTATCGATCCCACCAAGCTGACCCTCGAAGAGAAGGTCGTCCAGATCAACCGTGTCGCCAAGGTCGTCAAGGGAGGCCGGCGGTTCAGCTTCAGCGCCATCGTGGTCGTCGGTGACGGCCGGGGAGTGGTCGGTGCCGGGCTGGGCAAGGCAGGTGAGGTGCCCGAGGCCATTCGCAAGGGGGTCGAGGACGCCAAGAAGCACCTGATTCGCGTCCCGCTCGTCGGGAGCACGATCCCGCACCGGGTCCAGCGCGACTTCGGCGCCTCGCGTGTCCTGCTCCGCCCCGCGTCGGCGGGCACTGGCGTCATCGCCGGCGGTTCGGTGCGCGCCGTGGTCGAGGTCGCCGGGATCCACGACCTGCTGTCCAAGACGATGGGCAGCACGAACCCGGTCAACGTCGTCCGTGCCACGCTCGACTGCCTGGCCAACCTCCACTCCGCCGACGACACGGCCCGCCGCCGCGGCAAGACCGCCGAGGAGCTGCTCGGGAAGCGTGGCGCGGAGGCTGCTCGCCAGCCGCATGTCTACGTCGAGCGGCCCGAGCCGGTGAACTTCCCGGGAGGCCCGCGTGGCCGCTAGACGCACCTCGTCCAACCCGCGCACCATCAAGGTGAAGTGGGTCCGCTCCGAGATCGGCCACAAGGCCGCCGCCCGGGGCACGATCCGGGCCCTCGGCCTGCGCCGCCTGCATCACACGGTAGAGGTGGCCGACACGCCGCAGATCCGCGGCATGCTCCGCCGCGTCGCGTTCCTGGTCGAGGTCACCGAGCCCGGGACCGAGGACTCGTCCGCATGAAGCTGCATGACCTCAAGCCCGCTCCCGGCTCGCACACGCCGGCTCGCCGCGTCGGCCGCGGCCACGGCTCGGGCAAGGGCAAGACCGCGGGGCGGGGCACGAAGGGACAGAAGTCGCGCGCCGGATCATCGATCCCGGCGTGGTTCGAGGGCGGCCAGACACCGCTCCACGTCCGCACCCCGAAGCTCCACGGCTTCCGGAACCGGGGAAGGGTGGCATACGCCCCGGTGAATCTCGCACAGCTGACCGATGCCGAGGCGGGCACCCTGATCACGCCCGACGTCATGGTCCACGATGGTCTCCTCCGCCGCTCGAAGTCGAAGGCGCTGCCCGTGAAGATCCTGGGAGTGGGCGAAGCGCCGAAGGGCGTCACCATCCACGCCCACGCCTTCTCGCGGTCCGCGCTGGACAAGCTGGCCGCCGCCGGGTCGACCACCCAGCGGATCAGCTGGCCGGACGGCGACCCGATCGACGAGGATGCTGAGGCGAAGGCTGCCGCGGAGGCCGAGGCACGGTCGGCCGCTCGCCGGAAGCGCACAAAGCCCGCGACGAAGCAGGCCGCGGAGGACGTCGAACCCGCGGACGGGTCCAATGGCGCGGGACCCAGGGCCGACGCGGACAACGGGGCGGAGGAGGCTGACGGCGAGGGCGCGACCGAGTGATTCAGTCGGTCGTCACCGCGATCCAGGCGCCGGACATCCGGCGCAAGATCCTCTTCACCGCGTTCATCCTCCTGATCTTCAGGATCCTGACCGCGGTGCCGGTGCCGAACGTCGACCAGGCACGCCTCGCGGAGCTGTTCGCCACCAACCAGCTCCTCGCTCTGCTCGACATCTTCTCCGGCGGTGGCCTGGCGACCGCCTCGATCATCGGTCTGGGGCTGAACCCCTACATCAATGCCAGCATCATCATGCAGCTCATGCAGGGGGTCATTCCCCGGCTCCAGGAGCTGCAGCGTGAAGGCGAGTACGGTCGCAACCGAATCCAGCAGTACACCCGCTACCTGACCGTTCCCCTGGCCTTCGCCCAGGGATTCGGGTTCTCGGTCCTGCTCCAGAACGCCGGCGTCAT
>DATFEC010000186.1:0-3951 GCA_035251655.1 Candidatus Limnocylindria bacterium
GCTGACGCCTGAGCAGCGGGCGGCCTGTGTGCTTCATCTGCATATGGGATACGGCGTAGTCGAGACTGCCGAGTTGATGGGCGCCGGCGTCGAGACGACGCGATCACGGCTGCGACTGGCCCGGCGGCGATTGCGAGCGGATCTGTCGGAGGAGTCATGAAGACTGACAGCGACGACCTGATTCGCGCGTTCCTTGCCGACGAGGCTCGGCGCGAGCTGGCAGCGGCGCCCTCTCTCGACCAGGCCGTCGGCAGGCTCGCGCCGCGAATCGAGGTGCGACCCAGTGGTGCTTCGCAGGGATTGATCGTCCTCGTCGCGGCCACCCTGCTCCTGGTGGCGGCACTCGGCACAGCCATCGCCGTCGGCAGCGGGATCCTGCCCCCGCCCTCCGAGGAGCTGTCCGTGGAGCTCGGGATCTTCGAGCCGATCGCCGGTTGGATCGTCTACGGAGACGACCAAGGCATCTGGGGGGTCGACCCGGCTGCGCCTGAGGATCCCGCGACAAGGGTCCAGCTGACCTCTGCGCCGGGCAACCCTCTCGGGTGGTCGAGCGACGGCACTCGGCTGCTCATCGAGCGGGGCGAGCTCCTTTTCGTCCTGCACTCCGACGGTTCGGAGACGCAGGTGCTCACTGAGCCTTTCCGCGCGGCCGCGATCTCACCCGACGGGTTGCGGGTCGTGTTCGCAACTATCGATGGCCCAGGAGACACTGGATTCCTGTTTGCCGCCGACGCCAATGGGGGACCAGCGGAGATCCTCCTCGAGAGGGATGGCCTGGAGTCAGTGAGCTTTTCTCCGGGTGGGAGGCAGATCGCGTTCGTCACCGGCCATGGCGACGGCGGCCACCGCGTGTGGGTCATGGACGCAGACGGGACCAACCCGCACGAGATTCTCGCGAACGACGTGACGCTTCGTGGAAGACTCCCACTCGGCCTCGCGTGGTCGCCGGCCGGTGACCGGATTGCGCTTGGAATCGGGGGGACCATCTACACCTTCGCGACCGATGGCTCAGGTTTCGCCCGGGCGCTCGTCGTAAGCGGGCGGAATGACCCGTTCTGGTCACCCGACGGGTCGGAGCTCGAAACGAGGGGGCCTTGGCATCCGGGCACGCTCGAGGGCGGTGCCGGAGACTGAATGGGTGCCGACCTGCCCGAGCATGGTTGGAAGAGGGCCGTGTGGGATTCGAACCCACGACACGAGGATTAAAAGTCCCCTGCTCTGCCGCTGAGCTAACGGCCCGCCCCATCGTACGGCGGCGGCCGTCGGCCCGGTAAGCCGGCCGTCAGCCCGGGGCGCTGGCCGTGGGCTCGGGGTGGTGGTCGGTGTTCGCCTCGGGGAGGTGGGCATCCCTCGGTTCCGACCGGTGGCCGTCCCGGGTGACTCGGTCGAAGAGCTCCGCGACCTCCCCGGGGAAGTGCTCGATGACCGCCGCGCGGATCGGACGTCCCGCGTCGTCGAGCTCGCCGCGGTCCGCGGTCAGCGGGCGGGGCAGGACGACGGTGCGACGTGGACGCTCGTAGCTCGCGAAGTCCGCCGTCAGGCGCTCCACCTCCTGCCGCAGCAGGCCGACGACCTCGCTTCGGCCCTCGAGCGCCTCGATGTCCGGCACGAGCAGGATCCCGGTCGCGTCTCGCCCATCGCCCAGCAGGATCGCCTGGCGGATGAATGGTGACCCTATGACCGCGTCCTCGATCGGCGCCGGCGCCACGTTCTTGCCGGTGGCCAGGACGAGCAGGTTCTTCAGCCGGCCGGTGATACGCAGCCGGCCCGCGTCATCGAACTCGCCCACGTCGCCGGTGTGGAGCCAACCCTCCGCATCGAGCACGCGTGCGGTCTCGGCCGGCCGGTCGAGATAGCCGAGCATCAGCTGCGGGCCGCGGGCGTGGATCTCGCCAGTGGACGGATCGAGACGCAATTCGGTGCCCGCCACCGGCTGGCCGACGGTTCCGTATCGGTAGGACGCCGGGTGGTTGGCGGTCAGGATCGGCGCCGTCTCGGTCAGCCCATAGCCCTCCAGGATCGGGATCCCGATCGACTCGAAGAACAGGCCCGTGGACTCGGGAAGCGCGGCGCCACCGGACAGCAGATACCGCAGGCGTGCGCCAAGCGCTCCTCGGAGTGGCGCGAGGACGGTGCGGGCCGCGACCCATCGGCGAAAACGGAGCCACGGTCCATCGGCCCGACCAGCGAGGTGGTTGGCGTAGTGGCGGCGGCCGAGCCCGGACGCCCAGCGGAAGAGCGCCCGGCGGTAGCGCGGACCCCGCGCGATATCGGCGAGGACGCGCTGCTCGAGGCGCTCGAAGAACAGCGGGATGGTGGCCATCAGGGTGGGTCGGACCTCCGCCATGCCAGCCGCCCAGCGCTCGATCTGGCGCTCGGCGAAGGCCACCGTGGCGCCGACCCCGATGGGCGCCAGGATGCCAGCCCCGCGCTCGAACATGTGGCTCATGGGCAGCACCGAGAGGATGGTGTCGGCCCTGCTGATCGGGATCGCCTGGACGATGGCGTGGAACGAGTGGACGAGATTGCCGTGGGCCACGACCACTCCGAGGGGCACCCCGTCGGTGCCGATGGTATGGACGATGGTCGAGACCTGGGCCGGATGAATGGCGCGCCACGTCCGCTCCCAGCTCTCCAGCGCCGCGGACGACGGGGCGACAGCGAGATCCGCGAGGGCGGGCAGCCCGCCCCCATCGTGAGCGTCGAACAGCGCGACCGGGCCGGGCAACGGCTCCCCACCCATCCCCGAGCGAAGCCGGCCCAGGAGCCGCGCGTCTTCGACGATGAACCATCGGGCGCCGACCGCCCGGCTTAGGCTCGCCAGGCGGGCCGGTGGATCGCCGGGATACAGCGGGCAGGTGACCGCGCCGAGCGCCTGGCAGGCCAGGTCCGCGACGAGCCACTCGGGGCGGGATCGGCTGAGAATGACGACGCGGTCGCCGGCACCCATGCCCAGCCCGCGCAGGCCGATGGACGTGGCCGCGACCTGGTCCCACAGCTGCCGGTACGTCCAGCTCGTCCAGCCACCAGGCGCCTTCCAGCGGATAGCCTCCCGGTCCGGGTTGCGCGCCACGCTGCGGTGGACGAGGGCGACCACGCTGGCCGGAAGGTCGCCGGCAGAGACGGTCAGGGGCTCGCCGCGGTGGACGGTCAAGGCGGCGACTCCGCTGCGGGCTCTCCGGTCGGTCGGGGGAGCGTCTCGGGGGAGCGCAGCCGGGTGCCGAGCGCCGCCGTCGCCAGGTCGAGGGCCAGGCACAGGCCGACCGTCGCCGCGCCCGCGATGAGCACGATGAGCCCGAACTTCAGGTAGAGCCCGAGCGAGAGGGGCACGACCAGCGCGGCGACCACGACCGTCACCGGGTGGTGGAGGACATAGAACGGCAGCACCATGGCACTCGCCCAGCCGAGGAACCGCGGGCGGGCGGTGAAGTAGGTGGCCGCGAACCCGACCCAGACCAGGGTCATGACCCAGGCCAGGGCCGTGCGCCAGCCGATGTAGGCGAGCCCACCCAGGCTCGAGCCAGGGGAATTTTCGATGGCGACCGGGGACCCGGAGAGCACGACCGGCAGGTACCCGACGATCACCACTGGCGTGATCCACAGCGTGATCCGTCGGCGCACCAGGATGGCCGGCATGACCCGCGCATCGGCCATCGCGCCGATGCCGATCACGAAATAGCCCAGCCACAGGGCGAAGTCCGCCCAGTCGCGGTATTCGGGGAACAGCGGTCGGAGGACGAGCTGCACGGCGGCGATGGGGACGACGAGCCAGAGCAGACCGAAGCGCCCCTCCGCCACGCGGCCGATGAGCAGGTCTCGGCCCGCTTGTCGGCGCGCCCGCAGCCACGACAGCAGGGGAAGCGTAACAAGCACGTAGAGGAACAGGAAGGCGAGGAACCACAGGTGGTGGCCGACATCGCCGAACCAGCGGGGATTCAGCGTGGGGTTCAA
>DATFEC010000223.1:0-2394 GCA_035251655.1 Candidatus Limnocylindria bacterium
TGGCCACCAAATCCATCGTCGAGATGGAGGTCGCGCTGCCTGCCAGCGCAGGGCTGATCAGGTTCTGCTCCGCGTTCATGGCCGGCCCGGAGCACGGCTTCCCGAGCTACACGTTCCTCCTGAACGAGGAATCGAATGACGTACTACCCGTGCCTGCCGGGGCACCGTACGGCGCGGATGCCGCGTCGGTCGGTCCCGGCCACCGCCAGGCCGGGTACGCCGCCTACCTGAACACCGCCAGCGGCGCCTTCGACGTGATTCCGGGTGCGGGACGCCACAACCACGAAAACACGGTGGTCGTTCCCGGCGGCTGGGCGCGGATCGTCTCATTGTCCGGAGACGATACGTTCACGTCGACCTCAAGCCCGGAGATGCCGAACCTGAGCCAGCTGTACATGTACGACGCGAAGGATTCGAAGCATTTCCTGAACGACAACGGAGCCCTCTGGGGCTTCCGCGTCACGGGCACCGACGAGGGCCCGGTCGACCCGGCCGATCCGTTCAACGACGCCAACGACTTCTTCGAGATCTCGGTTGGTGACTCGTGGACCGGGGAGTTCATCAAGGTCAATCCGGCCGTCGCGCGCGGACAGACTCCTGACCGGCCCCAGGACGCGCTTGAGATCTGGTCCAACGACAACAACGTCTTCCAGTTCATTCGGGTCGAGGACATCGCCTACGACCCGGACAACCCCCGGGTCGTGTACTTCGCCGACACCGGCAACTCCCGGCTGCTCGAAGACGCCGGTACGGGCCGCCTGTGGCGAGCGCCGAGTGGCACGCCAAACACGCTGGCAAGCAGCGGGCGGATCTTCAGGATGGTCCTCAACGAGGACGATCCGCGGATCGTTGACGAGTTCAGCGTCGTCGTTGAAGCCAGCGCCATTGGGATGCGTGCCCCGGACAACCTCGACGCCGGGCACAACAGCCTGATGGTCCAGGAGGACGCCAGCAACGCGCTGGTCTGGATGTGGGACTACGGCCCCGCGCTCACCGACTGGACGGCGGTGGCTCGCGTCGACCGTGACGCGAATGACGCCACTTCCGACACCGGGGAGTCGAGCGGCATCATCGACGCTTCCGAGTGGTTCGGCGACGGGTGGTGGGCGCTTGATGTCCAGGCCCATGACTCCCACGTCGTCCTCGATCCAACCTCGGCCGACCCGAACGAGTGGTACACCTGGACCACGCCTCCGATTCCACCTGGCGGCGCCCAGTACCGCAAGCACCTCGAGGCCGGGCAGCTGCTGCTGATGTTCGTCCCGGGCAGCTAGTCCGTCAGCCAAGACCGATGTGAGGGCCGCCCCGACGGGGCGGCCCTCGTTTGTCCCCCTAAGGATCGTCAGCGGCCGGACTTCGGCTTGCGCCGGTCTCGCGCGAGGTACACCGCGGGCAGCCCGGCGCGGAGCAGCCGGATCGCATCCGGCCCCTGAGCGGCGGGGCTGTCCTGGAAGGTGTGGACCACGTCGATCACCCGGTAGCGGTGGCTGATCGCCTGGGCGTCGATGTACTCGATCGTGTCGCCCACGCGCGGGAGCGGGGCGGAATACTCGATGTCGGCCGCAGCGAAGCCTCCCCGTCGCGGGAAGTACAGGGTGTAGGGCATGTCGACCGGCCAGTCGGCGCCGACCGCGTCCTGGTTCCGGACCTCGGACTCCTTGGTTCTGGCCATGGCGAGGGCTCCCGTGGATGACACGTAGCCTGACGGACTTTCGAGCGTGGCGCACGACTCGTCAGGTCGGTTTCGGACGACTTCGCGCGACCACGCTATCCTGCGGCGCCGTGCGACTGCTCATCGTCGAGGACGAGCTCGACCTCGCCACTGCTCTTGCCACCGGACTGCGCCGCGAAGGCTATGCGATCGATCTGGCCGCGAATGCCGCCGAGGCGCTCGAGCGCCTCGAAGAGGTTCCTTACGACGTGGTGTGCCTGGACCTCGGGCTGCCCGACGCCGACGGCCGCGAGGTCTGCCGCAGTCTTCGCTCCGGCGAGCTCGTGCTGCCGGGCGCCACGCCGCCGCGCGTCTTGATGCTGACCGCCCGCGACGGTCTCGACGATCGAGTGGGTGGTCTGGACGACGGGGCCGACGACTACCTGGTCAAGCCGTTCAGCTTCGCGGAGCTCGCGGCACGGGTCCGAGCCCTGGCCCGCCGTCCGACGATCAACGGTGGGGCAGCGATCCGGCTGGGGAGCCTCGAGCTCGACGCCGCGCGGCACGAGGCCCACCGCAACGACCAGCGTCTCGACCTGTCACCCAAGGAGTTCGCGCTCCTCCGCTACTTCATGCTCCATCCGAGCGAGGTCCTGACGCCGGAGCGCCTGCTCGAGCACGTGTGGGACGATCGCGCCGACCCCTTCACCAACACGGTCCGAGTCACGATCAGCAACCTTCGC
>DATFEC010000171.1:0-5956 GCA_035251655.1 Candidatus Limnocylindria bacterium
CTCGAGCCGGTTCTGGTCGGACAGGCTGCCGACGATGAGCCGCGCGCCGCGGATGACCGCGTCGCGATGACCGGTCTTCAGGTTGTCGTAGACGGTGACGTCGTGACCGCCGTCGACGAAGGTCTCGACGCTCGTCGAGCCCACGTAGCCGGCACCACCGACGACCAGAATCCGCACGCCTTCAACCTTGCCGCTTCAGGCGGCAAACCGATGGACGAGCAGGGCAGCCCGTCGGGCACTGACACTCATGCGGGGAAGGGCTCCTCCGATGGGTCCGGCCGCCGATTGTAGCAGCGGCCCACGCTCGCTCCGAGATGCGGGAGCCGGGTTCGCGGTGCGTCTGCGCACCACCCGGGACGGGGTCCGGCCTGGATCGTTCCTAGGGCGGAGGCGAGCCGTGCGCCTCGCGGGCGAGGCGAATCAGCGTGTCGCGCTCGTTCCGGCGCGGATCGTCGAGAGCGGCCTGGAGCAGCAGTTCGAGAAGACGGCCGACCTCCGGCCCCGGCTCCAGCCCGAGCTCGCGCATGAGATCGGTGCCGTTCACCGCGAGCTCCGCGACGCTGAGCACGGCGCTGCTCTGCAATGCCGAGGCCCGCGACTCGAGCTCACTGGCCGCCGCATCGCGCGCCTCCGGGCCGGCGGATGCCGCCGTGTCCGCTCGCCGCAGCGCGAACAGGTCGCTCAGCGGCTGACCGGGCCCGACACGACGGATGAAGCGGCGCACGGCTGCATCCGACCAGTCGGGGCTGTACAGGATCATGTGGTGGCGGACGAGGTGACGGACCCGATCGATGTCTGCCCGAGGCAGGGCCAGTGCCTCCAGGCGCTCGCCGACGAGCTGGGCCCCAACCGTCTCGTGACCGATGAAGTGGCCACCCGCTCCCGTGCGCGCCTTGCCCACGTCATGGAGCAGCCCAGCCAGCCGCAGGAGCGGGTCGGCGGCGGGCAGGGCGTCCGCCGCCCGGAGGGAGTGGTCCAGGGCGTCGCCGCCGAGCAGCTTCCCCTGCTCCACTCCCCGCAGGGCAGCCAGCTCGGGGAGGATGGCCACCAGGATGCCCATGCGCTCCATGAGCAGGAACGCGGGCGCCGTCGGCCCGTCAAATGCGAGGAGGCGAAGCAGCTCGTCGCGAATGCGCTCCCCGGAGAGCCGTCCCGCGGCCTCCGCCATCTTTCCCATCGCCGCCTCGGTGGCCGGATCGATGCGGAGGCCGAGCGTCGTCGCAAACCGCACGCCCCGCAGGAGGCGCAGCGCATCCTCGGTGAAGCGTCGTTCCGGGTCCCCGACCGCGCGAAGCACGCGGGCGGCGAGGTCCTCTCGGCCGCCGCGCGGATCGACCAGGTGCCCGCGCCCGGTTTCCAGGTCGTCGGGGACCCAGGCCATGGCGTTGATCGTGAAGTCCCGGCGGCCGAGGTCGTCGGTGAGGTCGGTGGCCCACCGGACCTCGTCCGGGCGGCGGCCATCGCTGTAGCCCGACTCAGAGCGGTAGGTGGTCACCTCCACGTCCATCGGCCCGGAGCGGACGGTGACCGTGCCGAAGACGTTCGTCCACGTGGTGTCGGGAAAGAGCGCGGCGACGGTTTCCGGCGGCGCTTCGGTCGCCACGTCCCAGTCGTCCGGCTGGAGGCCACGGACGAGATCGCGAACGCAGCCGCCGACGAGCGCGGCCTCGTGGCCGGCAGCAGCCAGGGTCTGGAGGACGGTGGCGACGTCAGCGGGGAGCGCCAGCTCCCCAAGGTCCGAGCTCAGGTCCGTGAGGGCTCGTCCACGAACAGGAACGTCCGCCACGCGTCGTTCCGCTCATCGGTCAGGTAGGAGCCGTACAGATAGCGCGCGTCGGCGCGCGGGGCGCGCGGCTCACGGCGGAGGAACATGTGCGTCTCGGCGAGGGTCTTCGACCCCTTCCGGTGGTTGCACCGCCGGCAGGCGGCGACGAGGTTCTCCCACTCGTGGCGCCCGCCGCGGTGGCGCGGCACGACGTGGTCGATGGTGAGGTCGTGGGTCACCGTGCCGCAGTACTGGCAGGTGTGCCGGTCCCGGGCGAAGACCTCGCGACGGCTGAGCTTGACCCGCGGCTGGGGGCGCTTGACGAGGTACACCAGGCGGATGACAGAAGGCGCCTCGTAGGCGCGGGTCGGGGTGTGGATGACCTGGTGGTTGCGGGCGATGAGCTCGGCCTTCTCGGCGCCGAGCAGCCGGAAGGCACGCCTAATGTCACAGACGTTGAGTGCCTCGTAGTTCTGATTGAGGACCAGGACCGGTGCGTTGATCAATCTCCGCCTCCAGTGGCCGCGATCATAGCCGAGCGTACAATGCGGGCCTGATGACGACCACCGAGCGACCCCCGCAGAATTCGACCTGGGCGACCAAGGTCGGGCTCGCCCGCATGCTCGCGGGCGGCGTGATCATGGACGTCGTCACCGCCGACCACGCCCGCATCGCGGAGGAGGCCGGAGCGGTGGCGGTGATGGCCCTCGAGCGGGTCCCGTCCGACATCCGCAAGCACGGCGGCGTGGCCCGCATGAGCGACCCCCGGCTGATCGAGGAGATCAAGCAGGCAGTGACCATCCCGGTCATGGCCAAGTGCCGGATCGGGCACTTCGTCGAGGCTCAGATCCTCCAGTCGCTGGAGGTGGACTACATCGACGAGTCGGAGGTCCTGACCCCGGCCGACGAGGCGCACCACATCGACAAGCACCAGTTCGCCGTCCCGTTCGTCTGCGGCTGCCGCGACCTCGGCGAGGCGCTCCGTCGGATCGGCGAGGGGGCGGCCATGATCCGGACCAAGGGGGAGGCGGGGACGGGGAACATCGTGGAGGCGGTGCGCCACATGCGGGCCGTTCGCTCAGGGATCGCGCAGCTGCGCGCCATGCGCGGCGACGAGCTGTTCGCCGCGGCCAAGGAGCTCCGCGCCCCGCTCGAGGTCGT
The DNA here is from genome assembly GCA_035251655.1 of Candidatus Limnocylindria bacterium. Taxonomy (GTDB): domain Bacteria; phylum Chloroflexota; class Limnocylindria; order QHBO01; family QHBO01; genus DASTEQ01. The sequence goes on from DATFEC010000171.1 coordinate 2,927, forward strand.
TCGCCAGGTGGCGGAGATGGGGGAGCTCCCGGTCCCGAACTTCAGCGCCGGCGGCGTCGCGACGCCGGCCGATGCGGCGCTCATGCGCCAGCTCGGCGCGGAGGCCGTGTTCGTGGGCAGCGGCATCTTCAAGTCCGAGCATCCCGAGAAGGTCGCCAAGGCCGTCGTCAAGGCCACGACCCACTACGACAACCCCGACATCCTGGCCGAGGTCAGCGCCGGCCTTGGTGAGCCGATGCGTGGCCTGCAGCTGGCCGAGATCCCTGACCAGGAGCGGCTGGCCTCCCGGGGTTGGTAGACCGCGATCGCCGACCGCGGGTCGGCATTCTCGCGCTGCAGGGTGACGTCGCGGAGCACGCCGCCGCCCTCCGCGCCGTCGGCGCCGACCCGGTCGAGGTCCGCCTGCCACGGGACCTGGCCGGCGTCGAGGCTCTCATCCTGCCCGGCGGGGAGTCGACCGCCATGCGGAAGCTGATCGATGCGTACGGCCTGGCCGAACCAATCCTCTCGCTCGCCGCTTCCGGGGCGCCGATGTGGGGGACCTGCGCCGGCATGATCCTCCTCGCGCGGCGAATCGCGGATGGCGATCCGCCTGTCCTGCCCTTGATCGACATCGAGGTGCGTCGAAACGCGTACGGCCGCCAGCTCGACTCGTTCGAGGCGGACCTGGACGTGCCCACGCTCGGCGCTGAGCCGTTCCATGCGGTCTTCATCCGCGCCCCGGTCGTGACCGATGTCGGCGCGGGCGTCGAGGTGCTGGCGACCGATCCGATGGGCCGCACGGTGGCGGTCCGCGAGGGCCGGCTGCTGGCCACCGCATTCCACCCGGAGCTGACCGGGGACCGCCGATTCCATGGCGCGTTGGTCGAGCTCGTCGGCGCCAAGGCACGAGCATGACGACGGTGGCCAACGACGCGGGGGAGGTGCGTGCCGCCCGCCTGACCGATCGCCAGGCCCTGGCTGACCTCTCCGGCCAGGTCCATTCCGCGCCCGACGCCTACCGGCGCAGCCTGGGTGTCCCGGCCCCGACCGAGAGCCCCGGCATCGAGCTGTCGACCCTCATCCCCTCGTGGCTGCCGCTCCGCCCGCCATCGGTCCATCTCGTGGCCGAGGCCGATGGTCAGCTCATTGGCTCCTGCCGGGCGATCACCGAGCCCCACCGCGACGACTGGGTGATCATCGAGCTCGATGCCGCCGACGGACCGATGGCCGGGGAGGTCCGCTGGGCGCTGCTCGAGGCGCTCATCGAGGAAGGCGCCCGACGGAACGTGGCCCGCTACCACGTCGCCTGCGCGGACGTCCACGAGAACCTGACCCTGTTCGGGATGGCCGGCTTCATGGCCTACGCCCAGGAGGAGATCCTGTACCGCCCGCCGGAGACCCCCGGGCGACGCGGCGGCGGATTTCTGCGCCGGCGTCGCCGGTCGGCTGCCCGCCGGGGGGCGTCCCCCACCGAGATCGTCCTCCAGCCTGCCGGCGCGCCGGATGCGTGGCACCTGTTCGACCTGTGGACCCACTGCACCCCACCGGCCATCGCCCGCGTCGAGGATTACCACGCGGCGGACTGGGAGTCGGTGGGGCACGAAGCCATCGTTCCCCGCTCGAGCCTGAACCCGATCCTGCACTTCGGTGCGATCAGCGCCTGGCTGTACACCGTCAACCAGCGCGCCGGAGGCTTCGTCCAGCACGGAGCGAGTCGTGTCGGCCCGCACTACCTGCGCTTCCTAATCCGTGACGGGACTGACGGGGAGGCGCTGCTGGCCGCGGCGCTCGCGCGGCTGCCCGCCGACGCCATGGCCGCCGGTATGCTTGCCCCGGTGCGAACCTACGAGGCGGCGGGGCTCGGCGCCGCGGCCACCATCGGCTTCGCCCCGGTCGGGCGGGTGACGCTTCTCGTGCGCGAGGTGCGGGCCGCGGTTCGCCAGCCTGCCTTCGTGCCGGCCGTCAACTGAGCGCTCGACGAAGCGTGGAGGACCGCGTGGCCCACCTCGAGACGACCGACGACCTCGACGACCTCCTCGAGTCGCTGCCGCCCGAGATCGTCGAGCGCGTCCGTGAGCTTGGCTCGCGCGCCGACCTGCTCGAGATCGTCCTCGACCTCGGTCGCCGGCCGGAAGCCCGGTTCACGCATGGCGAGGCCGTGCTGCTCGAGCGCGAAGTGACCGATGCCGACATCGGCTTCGTGGTCGACCACATCGGCGCCTTCGGCGACGACAACCGCGCTGGCATCGAGCGGACCCTGCATCGGATCAGCGCCATCCGCAACCGCGGCGGGAAGGTCGTCGGCCTGACCTGCCGCATCGGTCGGGCGGTGTTCGGCACGATCGACATCATCCGTGACATCGCCGAGTCGGGGCAGAGCATCCTGATCCTGGGCCGCCCAGGCGTGGGCAAGACGACCATGCTCCGCGAGGTCGCCCGCGTCCTTGCCGACGACCTCGGCAAGCGGGTGGTCGTGGTCGACACCTCGAACGAGATCGCGGGCGACGGCGACATCCCGCACCCGGGGATCGGCGACGCGCGACGGATGCAGGTTCGCACCCCGACCGAGCAGCACGCCGTGATGATCGAGGCGGTCGAGAACCACATGCCGGAAGTGATCGTCATCGACGAGATCGGGACCGAGCTGGAGGCGCACGCGGCGCGGACCATCGCCGAGCGAGGCGTCCAGCTGGTGGGCACGGCCCACGGCAACACCCTCGACAACCTGATGCTGAACCCGACCCTGTCCGACCTCATCGGCGGCATCCAGACCGTGACCCTCGGCGACGAGGAGGCGCGGAGGCGCGGGACCCAGAAGAGCGTTCTCGAGCGCAAGGCTCCGCCCACGTTCGACGTGGTGGTGGAGATCGTCGAGCGGGATCGGGTCATCGTCCACCGCAGCGTTGCCGAGACGGTGGATGCCATCCTCCGCGGCCACATGGTCCCGCCCGAGTCTCGATGGCGCGACGAGAGCGGGGAGGTCCGTGCCGCCACGAAGTACGACTACCGGATCCACGAGGCGACCGCCTACGGATCGCCGTTCGTCAC
>DATFEC010000240.1:0-2223 GCA_035251655.1 Candidatus Limnocylindria bacterium
GGCACGCTGATCATCACGTCGGGCCGGAAGATTCGGACGCGGGCCACCTTGTTGATCACGTAATGAAGCATGGCCTCAGTGATGAGGTAGTCCGCAATGACCCCATCGCGCATGGGGCGGATGGCCCGAACGTTCCCCGGCGTCCGACCGATCATCTCTCGCGCCTCCTCCCCGACCGCCACGAGGCGGTTCTCGTCCTCGGAGATGGCGACGACCGACGGCTCGTTCAGGACGACGCCCTTGCCCTGGACGTAGACGAGGATGTTGGCGGTGCCAAGGTCGATGCCGATCTTCATGCGCGGCCGATCTGAGGGAGCGGGGTGGGCGGCGAGTATATCGGCCGGTCGCTGACCCTCAGTCGGTCACCCGCCCGATCCGGGCGCCGAGGTCGACCAGCTTGGACTCGAACGCCTCGTAGCCGCGGTCGACGTGCTCAACCCCGCTGATCGTGCTCGTTCCCTCGGCGGCCAGGGCGGCGAGGACCAGGGTCGCCCCGGCGCGCAGGTCCGGGATCTGCAGGAATCTGCCGTGCAGCTGGGCCGGCCCCACGATGCGTGCGTGCCTGGCGTCGGAGACCTCGATCTCGGCGCCCATCTTCACCAGCTCGGCGGTGTACTCGAGACGGTCGGAGTAAATGGTCTCGTGGATCGTGCTTTCTCCCGACGCCTGGGTCATGAGCACCGCAAGCGGTGCCTGGAGGTCGGTCGCCAGCCCGGGATAGGCCTCGGTCCTGATCGCGACGGACCGATACGTCCCCGGGGGAGCGCCGACCACGCGGAGCGCGCGGCCGCCATTGGTGCCCACCGTGTCGTGGGTCACGCCCATGCTGACCAGGACGTCGGTGAAAGCGCCCAGGTGTCCCGGCTCGAACCCGGTGACGGTGACCTCGCCGCCGCTGGCCGCGGCGGCCACCGCGAACGTGCCCGCTTCGATCCGATCGCCGACCACGGTGTGCTCGACACCGCCCAGGCTGCTCACGCCCTCGACCTCGAGGACGTGGGCGGCGGTCCGTTCGATGCGAGCCCCCATCGTTCGGAGCATGGCTACCAGGTCGTCCACCTCCGGCTCCTGCGCCGCGTTCTCGATGACCGTGGTCCCGTCCGCCAGGCAGGCGGCCAGCAGGGCGTTCTCGGTCCCCATCACCGTGACGTACGGAAACGCGATTCGTGCGCCGCGTAAGCGCTCGGCCCGCGCGAAGTAGTAGCCGTTGCGGTACTCGATCTCCGCCCCCAGGGCGTGCATGGCCTCGACATGGAGGTCCACCGGCCGCCGGCCGATGCGGTCTCCTCCGGGGTTGCTGATGATGACCCGGCCGTGCCGGACCAGGAGCGGGCCGAGGAGGATGAAGGAGGAGCGCATCTTCATCGCCGCCTCGAGCGGCACGAACAGCCACTCCGGGCCGCGGTCGCGGAGCTCGATGGTGTGCTCGTCGACATCGGTCCAGGCGAAACCGATGTCGGCCATTGTCTCGCGCATGATCGCCACGTCGCTGATCCGCGGCACGTTGCGGAGCGTGACCGGCTCGTCGGTCAGGATCGCCGCGGCCATCTCCTTCAGGACCGCGTTTTTCGCGCCCGCAACACGAACCTCGCCCCGGAGGGGGACGCCGCCCTCGATCACGTACCGATCCATGCGCGGGCCCTACGCGGGCCACGCCTCCTTCCACTCATGTCCCCCGAGGTGGTGGCCGTCACACAGCCCCAGCCGTCCGCCCATGTGGCGCGACGGCAGGAGCGGCTGCATGCCCTCCTCGACGGCGTTCGGCTGCCGGTTGCAGAGCATGTACCGATGGTCACGCAACCAGTCGTACAGGTGGGCGCTCGAGCAGAAGACGAAGCGCCGGGTGAAGTTCGGGTTGCCAACCAGGTCTGGACCACCGGCAGTGCCGATCGGTCCGCTCTCCCGGACGATCTCGATCCGCACCGGGAGGGCGCCCGACCGGGCGCCGCACTGCTCGCAGCTCAGCATCCGCGCGTGCCGATCACCCGAGGTAGTGGTCCCCGTCGTCTTCCCGATGGAGGGCGACGAACTCGGGGTCGAGGTTGGGATCCGATCCGGGGGGAGAGCCGCGATGGGGCTTGTAGTCGACCGGGCAGATGAACGGGTACTCCCGGCTGATCTTGCGGAACTCCTGCATCCGGCGAAACGGCGGCTTCCCCTTGTCGGCGGTCACCGGCGCAGCGTAGATCAGCGGCGCTGGCTCCGTCGGGTGGCGATTCGCTC
>DATFEC010000270.1:0-7837 GCA_035251655.1 Candidatus Limnocylindria bacterium
CCGGCCGGATCGGTCAGCGCCAAGACCGATTACCTGGTCGCCGGCGAGAAGGCCGGCTCAAAGCTGGCGAAAGCGGAGTCGCTCGGCGTTCCCATCCTCGACGAGGAGGGACTTCGCGCGCTGCTGAACGTCTGAGGCGCAGCTGATATGGATCTGTAGCCGGCGGACGGAGTCGAACGCGTCGGATTGGCATGCTCCCGGCCCGAAACTCGCGACATGAAGCTCACGTCCAAGGGCCTCGGCCCGATTCTTATCCGCGGCGCGCTGCGAGCCTTCGTCGCAGCCCTCTACCTGGCGTGCGCCTTCGCCATCGTGCCGGCCCTGAGCACCGGGGCGGAGTCGTCCGCTGCGGCCGATGCCGGACCGATGGCCGAGGGTGTCCTCGCCGCGATGGCGCTCATGCTGATCACCATCGGCATGGCGGTCCGTCGGTGGTCGAGCGAGGAGACGATCGCCTAACGGCGGGCGTAGACCCCGACGAACCAGACGAACTGGCGACCGGTGCGGATCGGCTCGAAGCCGGCCGCCATCACCTTGGCCTCCACCTCCGCCCGATCGTGGATGAAGCGAGGCAGTGCATCTCCCTGCAGACGGTCCATGAGGCCGAAGACGAACCACCGCGCGCGGGCGATGAGACCCCAGAATCCGCGGGACTCGGGCAGGGCGAAGGCGTAAAGCCGCTTCGCGGCGGTCGTCGAGCGGGTGATGAGCGCATCCGCGTTCGGGTAGCAGCAGATGACCTTGTCGAGCACGACCACGTCATGGGGATCGAGCGGCTCGACCGCCGCGTCGCCGACCCACAGGTCCGTGCGGTCGCGCAGGCCCGCCTCCTCGACCAGCTCCGACGCGAGGGCAATCGCCTCCGACGACAGGTCGGCACCAGTCCCCCGGGTCGCTCCCGCTTCCAGGGCGCGGACGAGGAGCTCCCCCGAGCCGCAGCCGAGGTCCATGATCGTCGAGCCGGCCAGGCCGGCCTCCCGCAGCCAACCGAAGAGCATGTCCGTCGCCTCGGGGCCCACCGGCTCCCAGTCCTGGAAGCGCTCGTCGAAGTGCTGACCGATGCGCTCGGCATCGGTCGGTTTCCGCTCGGGCGGGCAGGCGCAGGGCTCAGGGGTGGGGCCGGACATCGGTCGGGAGTCTAGACTGCGCCGACCCATGGCGATGCCCGACCCGATGGCCGAAGCCCACGCGGCGCGTCCGCGGCTGATGACCGGCCCGTTCCTCCTCGTCGCGGCCGCCAGCCTGCTGTACTTCATCGCCGACGGCCTGACCCTGCCCATCTACCCGGTGTTCGTCACCGGGCCGCTGGGAGGCGACGCCGCAGCCCTGGGCCTCGTGTTCGGGGCGTTCAGCGTGACGGCTCTCCTCCTCCGTCCGTGGTCCGGGACGTTCGCCGACCGTCGCGGCCGTCGCCCGCTCCTGCTCGGTGGAGCGGTCCTGCTGGTGGTGGCCATGCTCGGCCACATCCTCGTCTCTACCGTGGAGATGCTCATCGTGATGCGTCTGGTGATGGGCGTGTCGGAGGCCGCCTTCTTCGTGGCCGCCTTCACCATGGCCAGCGACCTGACGCCGGAGGACCGTCGGGGAGAGGCGCTGAGCCTGGTCTCGCTCTCGCTGTACGCAGGGATCGCCATCGGCCCGTTCATCGGTGAGCTCGTTCTCGGCGAGGACCGATTCGCCCTCGCCTGGGCGACCGCGGCGGCGCTGGCGGTGGTCGCCATCCTCATCGTCCTCCGCGTGCCAGAGACACGGCCGAAGGAGGGCAGCCCCGAAGCCGTCGGACAGCCGGGCCGCTACCGGATCATCCATCCGCGCGGCGTGCTGCCGGGCTTCATCGTCCTCGCCGGGACGTGGGGGATGGCCGGGTACTTCGTGTTTGCCAAGCCCTACGGTGAGGAGCTCGGCCTGGCCGGGGTCGCCCCACTGTTCCTCCTGTACGCAGGCATCGTGATCGTCATTCGGGCCCTGATGCCGTGGGCGCCTGACCGGTTCGGCGGGCGGCGGCTGGCCGGCGCCGCGCTTGTGTTCATCATCGCCGGGCTGGTGATCATGGGCGGAGTCGGCAGCCCGGTCGGGCTGTATGCCGGCACCGTGGTCATGGCGCTCGGCGTGGCCTTCTTCCCGCCGGCCATCCTGACCATGGCCCAGGCGGGGATCCCTGCCCTCGAGCGCGGGGCGCTCATCGGCACGACCAGCGCCTTCATCGACCTCGGGTTCGGTGTGGCGCCGATCACGCTCGGGCTGGTCGCCAACGGCGCGGGCTACCCGGTGACGTTCGTCGTGTCGGCCGTCATCGCCGGGGTGGGCCTCGCGCTGCTGCTGGTCGGCTACCGCGCCCGACCCGCGCCCGCGGACCGGGAGCCGGACATCATCGCCGCCTAGCGGTTGCCCCCGGCCATCTTCACCGCCTCCGGCCGTCGCCGCAGGCGCCACATGGCCAGGATCCCCAGTGCCGGTCCGATCGCCAGCACCGCGAACGCCACCTGCCAGGCCGCCCCGGTGACGGGGGCCAGGAGCCCGATCCCGAGGATCGTGATCCCGGTGAGCAGGAATCCGGTGGCGGTCTGGAGCGCGAGCGCCGACCCGGCCGTGCCGGGCGGGGACAGCTCGCTCACCGCGGTAGAGAACTGGGCCGAGTCCGCCACCACGGTGACGCCCCACACCAGGCCGAGGGCCACGGTGAGGGCGGGCGCGGCGCCGAACAGCAGGCCGATCAGCACCGCACACGCGCCGCTCCCCGCCATGGCGGCGATGGTCAGCGTCGTCCGCCCGACCCGGTCGGCGAGGGCCCCGGCCACCACGCATCCCACCGCGCCCGCCGCCACGATCAGGAAGGCGGCTGCGGACGCCATCGCCGCGTCCCCGCTCCCGAACGCGAGGAATGAGGCGGCGAGGAACGCGGGAACCCAGGTCCACATCGCGTACAGCTCCCACATGTGGCCCAGGTAGCCGAGGTTCGCGAGCCGGACGGACGGCTCGCGGAACGCGCTCGCTGCCAGCTGCATCGAGAATCGCTGGGCGCCGATGTGCAGCGGTCCCTCCCGCACACCTACCAGAGCGATGCCTCCGCCGACGATGGCCGCCACCGAGGCGGCGATGACCACCGGTTGCCAGTCGACGGCGGACATGTCGCCGATGGCCCGGAACAGGTGGGGGAGCGACGCCCCGCCGGTGATTGCGCCCACCAGCACGCCGACCGCCAGGCCCCGCTGGGCGCGGAACCAGCCAGCGAGGTGGCGAAGGGCGACCGGGTAGACGGCGGCGACCCCAAACCCGGTGAGGGCCCGCCACGGCAGGGCAGACCCCAGGTCGGTGGCCAGGAGGGCGAATCCGAGGTTGGCAAGGGCCGCGATCGCAGCGCCGGCCCCGATCAACACCCGCGCCGGCAAGACGTCCGCGGCGCCGGTGACGGCCACGGTCAGGGCTCCGGCCACGAAGCCGAGCTGGACGGCCACGGTCAGGAGGGCCGTATCGAGGCCCGACAGGCCCCACTCCGCGGTCAGGCTCGGCGCCACGGCCGAGCCGCTGAACCATGGGGAGCTGGCCAGGAGCACGGCCGCGGCGAGGATCGCAAGCTGGCCCCAGCGGCCGACGGGCTCCGCGATGGGCGCGGTGGCCGTCATCCGGCGTCGCCCTCTGCGAGGAACGCCTCCACGATCCGGTCGTACTCCCGGAACGAAACCCGGACCGTGTGTCCTGACTTCGGGTCGCGCTCGATCCGCGCCCCGGGGATCCCCGCCGCCAGCCGTTTGGATGACGCCGGCGGCACGACGCGGTCCCCGCCGCCGATGAGCACGAGCACCGGGACTCGGATCTCGCCCAGCCGGTCAGTCACGAAGGAGGTTGGATCCAAGGTGGTTCGGAGCTCGGCCAGGAACCGCTCCGGGGTCGACGGCCGGGGCTGGAGGGCGGCCACCGCGGCAAAGGCTCCGGCGGCCGGTGCCTTGCTCTCCGGTCCACCGGCCTTGAGCTGCTCCGCCTGGAGGCCGAAGAGCGTGCCCCAGTCGCCCCGTTCGCCCAGTTCGATCCACTCACGCATGCGTACCGCCATCGGGGAATCTTGTGGCGTCTCCGAGGCCGAAGCGGCGAGCACCAGGCGTGAAACAAGATCGGGATAGTCGACCGTGAGCCAGAGCGAGATGCGTCCACCGCCGGATTCGGCCTCGATCGCGAATGGTCCTTTCAGGTCGCCGACCGCGACCGCGACGGCGGCTGCCGACCAGCGCGGGTGGAGGAGGATGTCCGCATCGGCGGGGTCGTCGGGGATCGGCCTGCCCACCACGGTGACCGGCCGGGCCCGGGATCGGTCCGCCCACCGACGGAGATGCACTGACTCCGCCCCGGCGAGGGGCCGCAGGCCGGTCTCGACGCCGCCGATCACGAGCAGCGGCCGCCCAGGTCCTCCGGGGATCCGCAGGCGCTCCACGCGGCCCTTGGGAATGGTCAGGGACTCGACCCGGGGGTCCTCGGTCATCGGCGCATTGTGGCCTGCTAGCATCGGCTCATGATCACCCGCGCGGACGTCGAGAACGTCGCTGCGCTGGCCCGCCTCCATCTGACCGAGGACGAGCTCGCGCGGATGGAGGGCCAGCTGTCCCGCATCCTGGAAGCGATCGAGGTCCTCCGCGACGTTGACACCAGTCATGTCGGGCCGACGGCCAGCGTCCTCGCCCTGGAGAACGTCATGCGCGATGACATTCCGGCCGACGGCATCTCGCGCGACGCGGCCCTGGCCAACGCTCCGGTGCGCGAGGGTGACCACCTCCGCGTCCCGCTCATCCTCAAGGAGGGGCGCTGATTCCCGAGCTGCCGCTCGCCGACCGCCCGATCGGCGAGGTCGTCCCCCTGCTCGATCGCGGGGAGCTGACGAGCCGCGACCTGGTCGAGGCGTGCCTGGCCCGGATCGAGCGGGACGGCGACCGGCTGAACACCTTCCTCGCGATCGGCGCCGAGCGAGCGCTGACCGAGGCCGACTCGGCCGATGTCGCGCGGCGCGCCGGCGACAACCGGCCTCTGCTGGGGATCCCGTACGCCCTGAAGGACATCTTCGTGACCCGTGCCCTGGATGCCAACGGGCAGCCGGATGGCGGCCTGCCGACCACGGCCGGGTCGAAGATCCTGGAGGGCTATCGGTCTCCGTATGCCAGCGATGCGGAGGAACGGATGGCGGTGGCCGGGGCCGTCCTGCTGGGCAAGACGAACCTCGACGAGTTCGCCATGGGCTCCTCGAACGAGAACAGCGCCTTCGGGCCGGTGCGCAACCCGTGGGACGAGAGCACGGTCCCAGGCGGGTCGAGCGGGGGGTCCGCCGTGGCGGTGGCCGCCGGGCAGGCATTCTTCGCCACCGGCACCGATACCGGGGGCAGCATCCGGCAGCCAGGCGCCCTCAGTGGGGTGGTCGGCCTGAAGCCGACCTATGGTCGAGTGAGCCGGTACGGGATGGTGGCCTTCGCCTCGTCCCTCGACTGCGGGGGCCCGCTCACACGGTCCGTGCGGGACGCGGCCATGGTGCTCGGGGTGCTGGCCGGGCACGACCCGCGTGACGCGACCTGCGTCGACCGCCCCGTCCCCGACTACGTCGCCGCGCTCGACGGGGAGGTGCGCGGCCTGCGCCTCGGCGTCCCTCGCGAGTTCTTCGTCCCCGGCATGGAGCGCGGCGTCGAGTCCGCGGTCCGCGCCGCCATCGAGGTCCTCGTGGCGGCAGGCGCCGACGTCGTCGACGTTTCGCTGCCGTCCACTGACAAGGGCCTTGCGACCTACTACATCATCACCCCGGCCGAGGCCAGCGCGAACCTGGCTCGTTACGACGGGATCCGTTATGGCGCCTCGGCAGGCGTGGATGACCTGCTGGAGAACTACCGCCTCACCCGGGGAGCGGGCTTCGGACCCGAGGTCAAGCGTCGCATCATCCTGGGTACCTACGCCTTATCGGCCGGTTACTACGACGCGTACTACCTCAAGGCCCAGCAGGTCCGAACCATGATCAAAGCCGAGTTCGACGAGGTCCTGGCCGATGTCGACGCCCTACTCGCGCCAACCTCGCCCTCGGTCGCCTTCAAGATCGGGGCCAAGACCGAGGATCCGCTCCTGATGTACCTCAACGATGCGTGCACGTTGCCGGTGAACATCGCCGGGCTGCCGGGGATATCGGTCCCCTGTGGCCTGTCCGAGGGGCTGCCGGTCGGATTCCAGGTCATCGGGCGGGCCTTTGACGAGTCGACCGTCCTCCGCGTGGCCGACGCCTACGAGCGCCGCGCCGGCTTCACCGAGCTCCGCCCGCCGACCGCCCACGACTAGCCGTACGAGTTTCCCCGGCATGACGACCCCTCCCATCCTCCTGGTTCCCGGCTTCTGGCTCGGCGCATGGGCCTGGGACGAGGTCGCGCGATTGCTGAGCGCCGACGGTCACCAGGTCACCGCCCTGACCCTCCCCGGCCTGGAGTCGGTCGATGCCGACCGCTCCGCGATCACCCTGTCGGACCACGTCCGGGCCATCGTCGAGGCCATCGAGGCGGCGGACGAGCCAGTCATCCTCGTAGTCCACAGCGCGGCCGGCTTCTCTGGGTACGCTGCCAGCGACCGGGTGCCCGAACGGATCGCGGCCATGGTCTATGTCGACACCGCCCCGGGCGTCGGCGCGGTGGATCCGGAGATCGAAGGGGTGGAGAAGCCCATGGACTGGGCGGACATCGAAGAGGAGGAGAATCTCGACGGGCTCAGCGACGAGCAGAAGGCGGCGTTCCGCCAGCGCGCAATTCCCGAACCCGCCGGCGTGCTGCGCGAGCTCGTCGAGCTGACGAACGACGCCCGGCGAGACATCCCCAGCACGCTGATCTGCACCGGGTTCAGCGCCGAGCAGTACCAGACCTATGCCAGGGAGCATCCCGAGTGGGCCTTCCTCGCCGGCATTCCGGAGCTCCGGAATGCCACCTGGATCGACCTGCCGACCAGCCACTGGCCGATGTGGTCACGACCACGCGAGCTGGCCGAGATCATTGGCGACGTGGCGAAGGCCCACGCCCAGGGCGCTTAACGGCTCGCGCTGTCCAGGAAGTCCAGCACAAGGCGGGTGAAGCGCTCGGGCTGCTCGAGGTTGAGCATGTGGGCGGCCCCCTCGAAGACCTCCAGCCGGGCACCGGGGACGGACTCGGCCAGGATCCGGCAGGTGGCGTTGGTATAGGCCTCGTCGAGGGAGCCGATGACCACCAGGAGCGGCATGGTCAGTTGGTCCAGTCGGTCGTCCGCGGGCGGGTCGAGCCGCTGAGGGATGGCCTCTTCCTTCTCGGCGGCATAGGTCGTGTAGATCCAGTCGTACAGCTGTGAGCGGATCGCGGGATCCAGGCGCCCTTCGGGCTGGCCGGGACCGTCCCCCCAGAACGCGGTCTCGAGCTCGGCCAGCCGTTTCCAGTCCTTCGCGTCCAGCGCTTCCTCGCTCGCCTTCTCCATTGCGTCGCCCACCGCGATCTCCGCTTCGGACAAGTCCGCTGGCTCGCCCACGCCGCCGCCGGCGACTTCGATCAGGCTGGTCACCCGCTCCGGGTGGGTCACCGTGAAGTTCAGGGCGATCGACGCCGAACGCGAGGTGCCCAGGAGATGGGTCGACTCCACGCCCAGGTGGTCGAGCGCCTGCTCGAGGTCGCCATGGTTCGAGAACTCGACGTGCTCGCTCTCGGACGCGCCGTACCCGCGCGAGTCATAGCGGATGACGCGGTAGCGCTCGGCAAACGCGGGGACGTGCGGATCCCACTGCCGGAGGTTCGCCACGCCGGCATGGAGCAGGACGAGCGGCGGCCCCTCGCCGGCCTCCTCGTAGTACAGCCGGCCGCCGTTGACCGGG
>DATFEC010000172.1:0-6853 GCA_035251655.1 Candidatus Limnocylindria bacterium
ACGAGGTCATTCGCGAGGCGCTCGGGGACCACGTCTTCGAGCGGTTCGTGGAGGCCAAGCGCGAGGAGTGGGACGCGTACCGGATGCAGGTCACCGGCTGGGAGACCGCGCGCTACCTCGAAGCGTTCTGAGGTCCGAGCATCGCGTCGGCGAGCGCCGCCGAAAGCACCCGCCAGTCGTAGCGCTCGACTGCCGCGCGGCGAGCATTCTCCCCTAGGGTCCGGCGCCGCGGTTCGTCCCGGAGGAGGGTCCAGATGGCCTCCGCCAGATCCTCCACGCTGTCGGACGCGGCGACGATCCCAGCCTGCGCGGCTTCGACGATCCGGCGCGTCTCGGTCCGGGGGGTTACCGCGAGTGGACGCCCGGCCGCCATCGAGTCGAACAGCTTGACCGGGGTCGCCGCGTCGAGGTAGGAGCCCGGCGGGTGCGGGATGGCGAGTACCGATGCACCTCCCAGGAACGCGTCGAGACGCTCGAACGGCACCTGCTCGATACCAACCCATGGCTGCTCGGACCGAACCGCCGCCGTCAGCTGGCGCAGGTAGTCCGCGCTTGCCGGCCCGGTGGCGGTGAGCGCCAGGCGGAGGCCGGCCTCGGGAATCTCGTCGCGGACCCGGGTCATGACCGCCAGCAGGTGCTCGATCCCCCGGCCGGGAGCGGCCCCGGAGACCAGAGCCACGATCGGCGTCGGGGGTGAAGGCCTGGGAGCGATGCGCGCCGTGTCAGTCCCGTTGGTGATGACCACCACGCGGTCGAGGTCCAGGCCGCATAGCTCGACGAAGGACGACGAGGGGGCCACCAGCAGCGCGAACCGGTCCGCGTTGTGCTGAAACAGCCGGTCGAGCTCCTGGCGACGGCCCGGGCCCAGGGCGATGCCGAGCCCTTCCGCCTGCAGGCCGGGATGGTCGTGGAGGTCGAGCACCGCGGCCGTCACCTGGCCGCGCAAGAGCGCCCGCGAGGCCGTCGGCAGGAGCTGGGTCGAGGCGATCCGCACCGGACGACGCCAGCCACTAGATGCCGAGAGCACCGCCCGGGCAAAAGCCGGCGTTCCGCGACGCCCGTAGGAAGCCAGCAACCGGGCATCGGTACGCTCGGCCAGGGCGGCAAAGATATGCCGGGCGCGGACTGCGCCCCCGGTCGAGCCCGAGCGTGGCACCCCGGCCACGAGCCACCGCACGTCGGTGGCGGCTACCGGGTTCGTCAGCGCCAGAGCCCTGGCTCCGCGCCGGGGTCGCGCTCGGCCCCCGCCCGCATCGAGTCGTCAATGATCTGCCACGCCTCGGTCAGGCCGAGCCAACCGAAGACGTCGGTCGGTCGGTCCTCGAGCTCTTTGTAGATCTGGAAGAAGTTCTCGATTTCGCGCAGGCGATGGGGCGACAGGTCCTCCAGGGCGTGTGTCTCGTCCCAGCGCGGATCGTCGGCGGCGACGGCCAGGATCTTGTAGTCGTGGCCCTTGTCGTCGCGCATGTCGAGCACACCGACAGGTCGAGCCCGGACGACGCAGCCGGGGAAGGTCGGTTCGCTGATCACCACCAGGACGTCGAGTGGATCTCCGTCATCGGCCAGGCTGCCTTCGAGGAAGCCGTAGTCGCAGGGGTAGTGCACGCTGCTGTAGAGGATCCGGTCGAGGACGAACCGATGGCGCCGATGGTCGTACTCGTACTTGTTTCGGCTGCCCGACGGGATCTCGACGATGACCTCGATCGGAGGACGCTCCGGCGCCATGGGCGCAGTATGCGTCAGACTCCAGCGCAGGATGCCCACCCGCGAGCCTGCCTCCGCTTCGCGCCGGATCCCGCGCCGGCTGCTCGTCACCGGTGGCGCGGGGTTCATCGGATCCCATTTCGTGCGACGGGTCCTGGCCCGACACCCGGATGTCGAGGTGACGGTCCTCGACAAGCTGACGTATGCCGGGAACCTGGCCAATCTCGCGGATGTGGAAGCCGATCCGCGGTACCACTTCGTCCGCGGCGACATTGCCGACCCACGAGCCGTCGACCCGCTGGCCCGAGACGCGGACGCGATCGTGAACCTCGCCGCCGAGTCGCACGTCGACCGCAGCATCGACGAGCCGGACGAGTTCATCCAGACCGACATTCACGGCACCTTCGTATTGCTTGAGGCCGCACGCCGCCACGGGTGCCATCGGTTCCTCCAGGTGAGCACCGACGAGGTCTACGGGAGCGTGCTGGTGGGGGTCGCCGGCGAAGGCGATCCGATGCGCCCCAGCAGTCCGTATGCCGCCAGCAAGGCCGGCGGAGACCTTCTGCTCGGCGCCTACCAGGCGACCTACGACCTGCCGGCCATGATCACCCGTTCGACGAACAATTTCGGGCCAAACCAGTACACCGAGAAGGTGATCCCGCTCTTCGTCACCAATGCCCTCGACGGGCTGCCGCTGCCGGTCTACGGGGACGGCCTTCAGATCCGCGAGTGGCTGTACGTGACCGACCACTGCGATGCGCTGGAGACCATCCTGGCCGAAGGGGAGCCGGGAGCGGTGTACAACGTCGGCAGCGGCGAGGAGCTCACCAATCTCGAGCTCGCCCAGCGCATCCTCGACCTCACCGGCCGGCCCCGGTCACTTGTCGAGCACGTCGAAGACCGACCCGGCCACGACCGCCGCTACGCGGTGGACTCGACCAGGGTGCGAAGCCTTGGCTGGGCACCGGTCCACGCATTGGATGCCGCCCTCCAGGCGACCGTGGAGTGGTACCGGACGCACGAGTCCTGGTGGCGGCCGTTGAAGAGCGGGGCGTACCTCGCCGCGTATCGCCGTCAGCTGGGCAGTGCCCAGCGGCGGAGGTCAGGCACCTGAGCCGACCTCCGGGCCCAGGCCCCGTCCCAGGCGACGGGACACCTCGGCGCGTGCCTGGGCCCGCTCGGCCGGACTCAGGAGGGCGAGGACGAGGCCGATCACAGCGATCGTGGCTACGGCCGACAGACCGATCTCCGCGATCAGCGGCCAGGAGCGGTTCCACAGGAAGATGACCGCCGTGACGGCGTAGATCAGCGCGAAGGCGGCGAGCCTCCGCGACTCGTACGGAACCCGGAAGTGAAGCCGAGCAGCGTTCCAGCCGTGCTGGAGGACGCACAACGTCAGGAAGCCCAGCACCAGGGCGATGGCCGCGCCGGCGGCCCCCAGCATCGGGATCAGGAGCAGGTTCAGGGCCACCGACACGGCCGCACTGGCTCCCGCGATGACGGCGGCGAAGCGGACCTGCTTCGCGAAGTACATTCCCGCCATCAGGATCGCGTGCATGCCGATCAGGAACTGCGCGGCCGCGGACGGGCCGACAGACACGTACGCGTCCCAGAAGGCCGGCTGGGTCGCGATCCGGACCAGCGGCTGGGCGCCGATGAAGAACAGCAGCGACACGGTCCCGGCCCCGAGCACGTAGTACGACATCACCCGGCCCATGATCGGGCGGGCTTCGTCCTGCGACTCCATGAACGAGGAGAAGAACGGGAACCACGCGTTGGTGAAGCCGGTCACGAGCAGCGTCATTAACAGACCGATGTTGAATCCGAGCGTGTAGAGACCGAGCTCGTCCAGTCCGGCTCCGGCCTGGAGCAGGATCTTGTTGCCCTGGAGCATGACGTACACGGCGAGGACGCCCGGCACGAGGGGAAGGCCCAGCGTGACCAGCTCGCGGGCGATGGATCTTCGAGCCCCGAACGGCAAGCCACGCAATGAAACGACGAGCGCGACGGCGAGGGTCGCGGCCTGCGCGATCGCCGCGGCCTCGATGAACCCGGCCACCCCGCGGCGCAGTCCCACGATCAGCAGCACGCTCAGGGCGATGGACAGCGCTGACGAGCTCAGGGTGATGGCCACGAACGCCTTGGCCCGCTCCTCGAACTGCAGTCGGGCCAGGAGGGGATGCACGGTGATGCTCATCGCCGCGGTGAGGAGGGCGAGGGTCACAAGGTAGGACAGGTCGTACTGCGACTCGGCGTCCCCGAACAGGAGCAGGGCGAGCCGATCCGACATGGCCCACCCGGCAACCGCGAGGACCGTGGCGCTGGCTGCGAGAGTCAGGAACGCGGTCCAGATCGTCGCCGCCCGCTCGCTGCGCTCGGGGCGGGCGAAATAGACGATCCCCATCGCGCTCGAGATTCCCAGCTGGAAGAGCGGGGTGAGGAAGTACACCATCACGCCCAGGATCGAGCTGATGCCGTAGTCGGCGGGGGTCAGGTAACTGGTGTACAGCGGCAGGAGCAGGAGTGACACCATCCGGAGGAGCACCTGCCCGACGCCATAGATCGCCGTGTTGCGCCCCAGCCGGAAGATGTGGGACCTCACGGTTGGGACGGTCTCCAGCGCGGAGACCGCATCACGCCGCGTCGAGCCGTCGGCGATGGCGCCGGATGGAGGCTTCGATCATCGGCAGGTTGTCCTGGGTCCAGGCCACCGTGCGGTGGATGCCGTCCGGAAGGTCCACGGATGCGGAGAACCCGAGCTGCCGCCGAGCCTTGACCGTGGATCCGAGCCGATTGCCGGAGTGGTCCCAGGTTCGCCGCGGGGCCAGGACGACCGATGCGGGGCGTGGCAGGCAGGCGTTGATCGCGTCCGCCAGCTGGCTGATGGTGGTCTCGACCCCGGAGGCCAGGTTGTAGACCGCGCCGGCGTCGCCCCGCTCCGCGCAGCGCAGGAGCCCGTCGACAATGTCGTCGACGTAGATGAAGTCTCGCGATGACCGCCCGCGATTCTCGAGCACGAGCGGGAGCCCGGTGATCGCTCGGTAGACGAAGGTGGGCGTCACGTTGCGCCAGACGGTTGCCGCGGTCCCGCGCCACTTCCCCGCCCCGAGGATCTCTCCCGGGCCGTAGACATTCTGGAACCGGGCGTGCACCACCGGCAGCCCGTGCTGGGCGTGGTACCAGTTGCCGTACATCTCGCCGACCACCTTCGAGATCTGGTACGGGGAGTCGAGTTCGAGCGAGATGGGATCCGACTCGAGGGTCGGCTTCGCCGTCCCGTATACCTTGCGCGCGACCGTGCATCCCGCCGACGCATAGACAACCCGCTTCAGGCGGCCGAAGCCCGCCAGCCGGTCGTAGAGGCGGACCGTGGTCAGCAGGTTGTTCCGATGGTCGGCCAGCGGGTCGACCATCGAGTTCTGGTTGCCGTGAAAGGTGGCGAGGTGAAAGGCGTAGTCGAAGTCATCCGCCAGTCGATCCAGTACCCGTGGATCGGCAATCGAGCCCTGGATGAACTCGACCCCGGGCAGGTCCAGGGTGTCGGTCCGGTTCGAGGACAGGAGGTTGTCGACGATGACCACGGACGACGCGTGACGGGCGTGGAGGGTCCGCACCAGGTTGCTGCCCACGAATCCTGCACCCCCCACCACCAGCACCCTGGCGCCCTGCAGGGCGTCGCGTCGGCTCATGCGCGGAGCTGTTCGAGCTTCAGGTGCGTGTAGGTGTCCGTGATGCCGAAGCGGCGGTAGTACTCGATTGCGTCGCGGACCCCGTCGTCGAGCGGGATGCTGGCCTTCCAGCCGAAGTCGGCCTCGGTCCGGGAGGGGTCCAGGAGGATGGTGTATGCGTCGTCAGCGCCCCGGGGACGAACCTCGACCGGGGCCTCGAGCTGGATGCCCAGCGCGCCGACGGTGGCGTCGAACAGATCGCGGATCGCGTAGTCGCCTCCCGATGACACGTGGTACGCACCGGTCTCGCCTTCCCCGTCGATCGCCTGGACCAGCAGGTCGACGAGGTCCGAGATGAACACGAAGTCGCGTCGCGTATCCATCACAAAGCAGGGCTTGCCCGAGGTCAGGCGGGAGTAGAACGTGGGCAGGGGACCACTGAGGTTCCGGGGGCCGTAGGCATTCGCCAGCCGGAACGACAGCCATTCCAACCCACTGAGGGCGACGTACTGTTCGCCGGCCGTCTTGCTGATGGCGTAGCTGCTTGCGCCAGGGAGGATCGGATGGTCGAGGGTGATCGGTTGCTCGAGCGGATGGAGCCCGTAGCACAGGGCCGTCTGGAGGTAGATAAATCGGCGGACCTCGGCCGCGGCTGACGCCCGCACCACTCGTGCTGTGCCAACCACGTTGGTCGATGCGTCGGTAGCCCAATCGTCCGGATCCTTGTAGGACGCCGCCGCATGGACCACGACCTCGGGGGAGAAGCGCGCGAACGTTTCGGTCACCAACTGGCCATCCGCGATGTCGCCTTCGAGCACCGTCAGCCCGTCCGCGGCGTGCGGCAGGTTGTCGCGCCGGCCGGTCGCGTAGTTGTCAATGACCAGCACATCGTCTGACCGGGCAAGCAGCCGATCGGTCAGATGAGAACCGATGAACCCGGCTCCGCCGGTCACGAGCACCCGCACCTAGACAGCCCTCCGCAGCGCAGCAGGGATGGATTGGAACCGATACGCCTGGTCGTGGAACTGCTGTTGCCACAGCTCAAGCGAGAACAGGCCCCAGAACTGGCGCCCGAAGGCGGACTCGCTGTCGAGCGAGGCGAGGACCTGGCGGTTGTCGACGTACTCCCGGCCGGACGCTGCCTGCGATGACAGGACGTCGGTCACGAAATCGCGCGCCGGACCGCGCGCCCACTCGTTCAGCGGGGTCGGAAAGCCCATCTTGTCGGTCCGCTGGGCGATCCGCGGAGGGAGCAGGTCGCCGAAGGCCGCCACCAGGACTCGTTTCAGGCGCCCGCCCTCGAACTTGATGTCTGCCGGGATGGTGGCGGCCAGCTCGACCAGCGGGTGATCGAGGAACGGAAGGCGCGATTCCAGGCCGTGCGCCATGCTCATCCGGTCCTCGACCTGGAGGAGCGCCGGCAGCAGGGTCTTGAAGTCGAAGTGGGTCATGCGGTCGAAGTAGGACTCGCCCTCGATGTT
>DATFEC010000237.1:0-5637 GCA_035251655.1 Candidatus Limnocylindria bacterium
GACGGCGAAAGCGATCTGCGCCACGGCGGCGACGATGAAGAACCATCCGTAGCCCCACCATTCCTCAAGGTGCTCCGGCACGACCGTCGCGTGCACGAAACCGGCCCCGACGGAGAGAGCCGCCGCCGTCAGCTCCAGCCGTCGGCTGGTCAGCATGACGTCGCGAACACTACCCGTGGACACCCCTACCGCCCAGCGCCTTCGACGCGCACCTCGGTCGGGGCGGCTCCGGAGAGGCCAGGAGTGAGCTCGGCCTCATTGAGAAAGACGCGGGCTCGGCGGGCCACGAGGACCCCGATCCCAAAGACGATCAGTGCCGTGACGGGGTGCAGAGCCGCGACCTCGACCTGGCCCGAGTAGCGAAACGAGGCCAGCAGGAACTGGACGATCACGCCGAGCAGCGGAAGCGCGGCCCACCCGATCGCCGCTCGAGGCAGCCCTCCTGCGATGGCCGACACGAGCACCAGCAACGCGATGAGTGGAAGGCCGGACCAGCCCCACCCGACATGCTCCTGCCAGGCCTGCTCGCTCACGAAGATGGCGCGGCCCGCCAGATAAACCTGGTAGAGGACGGCGGCGACGAAGAGCCACGTCAGCACGAGATGCACCCTTCGGATCCAGATTCGCATCTGCTCACTCCCCTAGCGAGCGAGTTCGAATTGCAGTCAGCGCCCAGCGCCCGGACTCGACTGCCGCACGGGCGAGACTCCGCACGCCCCCGTAGACGCGGAAGATGTCGACGACCACGAGCAGGATCAGGGTCAGCTCGAGGCCCTTGGTCAGGTAGCCCAGCCAATAGAACCCGCCGATCACCATCCAGGCCACGATCGAGGTTGCTGCGTATCCGATGAGCGCGAGCCGCGGCAGCCAGCTGAATCGGACGACCAGCGGGTGGGAGATCACCGCCACCACCAGATAGGCCGCGGCCAGCCCGAAGTATCCGAGCGCGTTGAGGGTGAACAGCATTCCGCCCAGGGACAGGTGAATGGCGCCGGCAATGATGGCCAGCAGCACGATCGCGACCTTCAGGGCGGCGGCCAAGAGCGCGGGCCGCTGGACGGCCTCATTGGACGTGGCGTGTCGCGTTTCGTTCACCTTGGCAGCTCCCCCGCGGCCACGTCCGCTAACGCGAGTCTCGCCAGCGTCTTCTGGGAGACCACGTCATCACACCCCTCGGTCGCTGAGCTGCCCGGAGCCGGCTCGGGGGCTCGGAACGCCGCGCCACAGCGAGGCCCCGATCGCGATCCAGCTCAGCGAGTACGGAATCGCCAGTACGAGGGTGTCAAAGCCCGTCCCCGTGTCCCCGGCGAAGGCACCAACGAGCGGAATCAGGAGGGCGACGGCGCCAAGGGCGTGGAGGATCGCCATCCCGGGCGACAGTACGCCGATCCGAGCGAGGTCCCAGGCGAGCGCGGCCGATCCGATCGGCAGCAGGAGGATCGCCCAGGCGCCATCGATCGCGATTGCTAAGCCTCCCAAGCCGGCCGATGCGCCGCCCATAAAGCCCAAGCGATGGAGCTGTTCCTGGAACCGCCAGAGGAGCCCAAATGCGGTCGTCGCAAACGCCAGCCCCGCTCCCACCGTCAGAAGCATCATCACGTAGGCCGTGGGGCCAGTCCATGCCGAATCGCCGTAGATGAGCATGAGGATCACGCCCGCTGTCAAGCTCGTGCCGGCGAGGACGGCGAGTGTCCCGAGGACGCGGGTGCTCATCGATGGGCCGCTATCGAGCCTCGGCTTCTCCGCGTTCATGCCGTGGGCGAAGCGCCAGCTGATGTCCGCTGGCATGCCGAACAGGAGGCGTAACAGCATCTCGGAGCCGAGGGCGCTGGCCGAGCTCCCACTCTCGGCAGCCTCCTCGCTATGGCACCACAGGTCATCGTTGACCTCGTCGCGGCGGGCGGACCGCACCAACGGGGGCATACCGCGGGTGTAGAGATCGACCCAGCGACGGATCAGCGCAGCGGCCCGGGGACTGTTCATGACGGTTGGATGGCCGCAGCACGAGGAGCGCTGGCCCCTCGCCTGTCTTCTGTCGCCCGCTCCAACGCTCCCTCGCCGATGAGCGTCACCCGGTACAGGCGGCGTCGCGGTCGCCCCTCGCGGGCACCGATGTGCGGATCTTCCCAGCGGCTCACCAGGTGACCCGCCCGCTCAAGGCGCTCCAGTGCCTTGTACAGCGTGCCGTAGGCAGTGAGACGCCTGGCGTGATGGTCGTCGCGCATCGTCTTCGCCAGGAGGAAGCCGTGAGCTTCGGTCATGCCCTGTCCACGAAGCTCCAACGCGGCTTCGAGGATCGAGACCTCCAGGGGGACAAGCGCCCCTTCTCTACGTCGCATAACCTGAGAATAGGAAGGTATAGTCCCATTGTCAAGCGGGGAAGTCGTTGGAGGCATACGATGCCCGGTGCGATGTCTGATTCCGACAACGGACCGAAGATGTTGATCATCGGTCGGATCGGCGTCGCGCTGATTGGCGGCGCAGCCGTCGTCTTCTGCGGGTGGGCGTTCATCACCGGCCTCACCAATCCGGATGGAGGCCGGTCCTTCCTTCTCTACGGCCTGGCGTTGCCTGTCACGCTCGTCGGCACCTTGGCTGCGGCGAGGGGCCATGCGCGGGGCGCGACGCTGATCGCGGCCATCTACGGGGCAGTGGGCATCGTGTTCCTGCTGTTTTCGGGGTGGTCCCTCCAGCCACTCACGCTGCTGCCTTGGGCGGCATCGGTCTTCGCGCTCGCCGTGGCGGTGGCCTTGCGACGAGCCAAGACACTCGGCGGGGCAGCGCCCTGAACCTCCACGGCGGAGGTCGCCTGGGCGGGTCCTGACCTGCGCGGTCTCCCTTCGGTGGACGACGGCTCAGCGGCTGGGCACCGTCGCGCCCCCGGCGTACGGCGCGCCTTCCTTCGCGCTGTCCGGTCCCGCCAGGACATATGCCGCCATCGCGAGCCAGCCGAAGCTGAACAGCCCGAGGACGAGCAGCACGACAAACCAGGTCTTGTCCTCGAGCTGCACGGTGTTGAACAACGCGCCAATCCAGGACACGACCGCAGCGACGCCTCCGGCGAGGAACAGCAGAGCCGCGATGACGAACCAGAAGAGCGTCACGGCGAAGGCGTCGGTCACGGTGACGACGTCTGGTCCGCCGAACGTAATGGCTCCGTTGGAAAGCGCCGCCACGGTGCCAGCGAGCACGACGAAGATGCCGGCTACCACGGCCAGGATCGCCCCCAGGAATAGTCGAGTTATGGCTGTCTTGGACATCACACCAACCTCCATCTCGTTCAGACCTGCTTTGGCACGTTCCCGGCGCTGATGAACCGCATGATCCGGTGACTGAAGTCAGCCGTCGGCTCGAACATCAAAGGACAGCCTCCGTCGATCACAGTGATGCCGTGCTGCCGGCCGTAGTCGGTCGCCGGTGCCGAGACGCTTCCTGCGCCCACGCCCCGGTGCATCCAGACGTGTTTAATCCCGAGCTCGGCGCATTCGCGCATCGTGTCAACCGCGATCGCCGGGCGTGTACCGATGACCACCGCCTGGACCCCGCCAGGGATGGACTTCAAATCCGGATAGGACCGATCCCCCTCCACCTCGTGGGCGTTCGGGTTGACGGCGAACACCTCATAGCCGCGCTCGCGCAGTCGCCGATACACGGTGTTGCTTCCGTGCTGCTTCGGCGTTCGGGACACCCCGGTGACCGCGACTCGCTTCTTGGCCAGGAACGCAGTTGCCGCTTCGGTGATGCTCTGCATAGCTTTCCTCCTCACTCTTACGCCCGGGGATTGGTTACGCGGCCGCTCCTTCAGTGACCTGGCGAGGTGATGACACGGCCCCAAGCGACCCGATCCAGTCGATGCAGGCCTGGGCCACCTCTTCCCAGCCGTCCTGCGCGATGAGCCAGTGGGTCCGGCCGGGGAACGAGCGGAGCTCCGTCGGGGCGGGCGACGCCCGGTGGGCGCGGTACATCCGCCGGACGATGGCCGGCGGCATGGCCCGGTCCGACTCCCCGGCGATGAACAGGAGCGGCGCTCGGTCGGGATTCGCGAAGTTGACGCGCGCCGGGCTCGCGCGATCGAGGAACGAGTAGCCCGCCTCGAAGAACGGGCGGCCCGAGTCGGGCACGATCTGGGCATCCCAGATCGCCCGCTGCTCCTCGGGCGGCATGGTGTGGACGAAGGCGTACCGATATTCGGGATAGCTCCACCGGACGACTTTCCGCCAGCCGAACGGGGTGACAAGGATCCGGCCAAGTGACAGGAGCGACGTGAGCTCGAAGGCGAAGACGCCCTTGGGCGGAGCCGAGTCGATCGCGATGCCGGCGGCCCCGTGGCCGCGATCAAGGAGCACCTGGACGAAGAGCCCGCCAAACGAGTGCCCGATGAGGATCGGACGCTCGTCAAGCGCTCGGATGATCCGCTCGTAGTGGTCGACGATCTCGCCCATGCCGAGGCCCGCCAGCGCTGACGGATCCGAACGGATGGCTGCGACCGAGCGGTCCTTGCCCGGCCAGGCAGGAGCGAGGCATCGGTATCCCCTGCCCTCGAAGTAGGAGACGAATGGGTCCCAGCAGGCCGGGGTCACCCAGCCGCCGTGAATGAAGACGACGGGCGGGCTCATCAGATGCGGCGGCTCGAGGACATGTCGTGGCGCACCCACGGCGAAGGGCACCATGACGCCATACGCCTGAGGCATGTCGAAGTGCCATTGGTCGTCGAGAAAGGGGCCGAATGGCCCTGTCGCGTGCCCCTTCGGCGTGGCCCTTGGGGCTACGATCCGCCTGATGGCCGGCCCGATCGTCTCGGCCCAGGTTCGCCGCGTGATGTACGGCTACTTCGTCGCTCCCGAGGGACACCCCAACCAGGGGCAGCCCATCCCGGTCAGCGGCTTCATCGTCCCCTTCGCCGGCGGCACCCTCCTGTTCGACACCGGCTTCTCGCCTATCGACCAGGACACCCGGGACCGATACCACCCGCGCCAGCGCTCCGTTGCGGAGGCCCTGGCCTCGGCTGGGGTGACCACCGCCGAGATCGACCTCATCGCCAACTGCCACCTCCACGCGGACCATGCGGGCGGCAACTACGTCTTTCCGCAAGTCCGAATCGTCGTCCAGGACCCCGAGCTGCGGGCCGCCCGAAGGCCGGACTTCACGTTCCCCGAGTACACCTTTGACTACCCCGGCGCCACGCTGGACGTCGTCTCCGGCGAGACCGATCTCGGTCCCGGCCTTCGACTGGTCCCCACCCCGGGTCACACGCCGGGCCACCAGTCACTGCTGATGGATACCGATGCCGGCCGCTGGCTGCTGGCCGGCCAGGCGTCGGACTCGATCTGGAAATTCAGCTCGGAGGCATTCGCCGCGCGGCTGGCCGCCGAGGGAGTCGACGACGTCGGCACTTACCCGGCATGGATGGTCCACGTGCGGGAGTGGGGCGTGGAGCGGGCGTACTTCGCCCACGACCTCATGGTCTGGCACCGCGATCCCGGTGAATGGGGGCGGCCAGTCCCGATCTGATCAGACGATCTCCGGCTGGGCAGCAGCCGGCGCCGCAGCGTCGCGGCTCTGGGCGATGACCACCCCGACTATCGAGAGCACGCCGCCGGCGATGGCCACCAGCGGCGGCACCTCCCCGAGGATGAC
>DATFEC010000279.1:0-8331 GCA_035251655.1 Candidatus Limnocylindria bacterium
CGCCGCCGGCGGGTGCGCGAAGTGCATGGCCGGCACCAGCCGGGCGGTGGAACGGAGGGCGTCGACCTCGCCGGCGCAGAGGCGCACGTCGTGGCCCATCCGTTCGAGAACCGACTCCCACTTGGCGGTCTCGAACGTCACACCGTCCACACCGGCAAGCCTGGTGGCAACGATCCCAATTCGCACGCACCGATCCTAGCGACCATCGAAGGTCCTTCGAGCCGGTCGCTACACTCCCCGGGCCATGCCGAACTCGCCCTCCCTCCCCGTGGTCGCGATCGTCGGCCGCCCGAACGTCGGGAAATCGACCCTGTTCAACCGCATGGTCGGCGAGCGGGCGGCGATCGTGGAGGACACCGCCGGCACGACCCGTGATCGGGTCTATGGCGAGGCGGACTGGAATGGCCGCCGGTTCATGATGGTGGACACCGGCGGGCTCGAGCTCGAGCCGGGCTCGACGATCGAGGAGCGAGTCCAGGACCAGGCGCGGGTTGCCATCGAGGAGGCCGATGTCGTCCTGTTCGTCGTCGACGCCGCGGCCGGGCTCGCGCCGCTGGACCACGAGGTGGCCGATCGGCTGCGGCGGGCGCATCGGCCGACGATCCTGGTCGTGAACAAGGCCGACAACCCGCGCCGTGAAGCGGAGGGGGCCGAGTTCTACGCGCTTGGCTTCGATCCGGCGATCACGATCAGCGCGCAGCATGGGCGCAATACGGGCGACCTGGCCGATCTCATCGTCGAGCTCCTCCCACCGGCTCCGGCGGAGCCGGAGCCATCGGTCTCACTCGACGAATCCTCCGACGAACTGCCGACCGATGATGAGCTGGCCGAGCTGGCGGAGACCGAAGTCGGTCCGCCACGGGTGGCGATCGTCGGGCGGCCGAACACCGGCAAGTCGACCCTGGTCAACCGCGTCCTCGGCCACGAGCGGATGATCGTGAGCGAGGTGCCAGGAACGACGCGTGACGCGATCGACGCGGAGGTCCTGGTCGACGGCGAGCCGATGGTGCTCATCGACACCGCCGGCATCCGGCGCCGGGGGTCGATTCAGCGGGGCACGGAGAAGTACAGCGTGCTCCGCAGCCTGAAAGCGATCGACCGGGCCGATGTGGCGGTGGTGCTGACCGATGCGACCGAGCGATTCACCGCGCAGGACGCGCACGTCGTGGGCTACGTGCTGGAGGCAGGCAAGGGCCTGGTCCTCGTCATCAACAAGTGGGACGCCATTGAGCGCGATGAGAAGACCGCTGACGAGTGGCTGAGGAAGCTTCGTCGTGACGCCCCATATCTCGAATGGGCCGACATCGTGTTTGCCTCCGCGCTTACCGGGCACAAGGTCGACCGCATCCTGCGCCATGCCCGGCAGGTGGCCGAGGAGCGCTACCGACGCGTGCCGACCGCCGACGTCAACCGGGTGGTGGGGGACGCCGTAGCCGCGCATACTCCGCCGACGGCCCGCGGAAAGCGGGCACGGGTCCTGTACGCGACCCAGGTCGCGGTGGCGCCGCCGACGTTCGTGATCTTCGTCAACCACCCGGAGCTGTTTCACTTCTCGTACCGGCGCTACCTCGAGAACCGGCTGCGGGACGCGTTCGGCTTCGCCGGGACACCGATTCGGCTCCGGTTCCGCGCTCGCGCCAACGCGGAGCGCCCGCGGGCTCGTCGCGCGCGGGCCTCGGCCCGCTAGCCGGGGCGGCGTACCCTTCGCCGCGTGACGGATCGGATCACGGTCCTCGGCGCCGGGGCGTGGGGGACCACCATCGCCCGCATGCTGGCCGGTGGCGGGCATCCGGTCATGCTGTGGGCGCACCGACCCGAGGCGGCGGTGGAGATGAACCGCGACGGTCAGAACCGCCGATACCTGCCGGACCAACCTTTCCCGGACGGCCTGACCGTGACCGGCGAGTCGACGGACCTCGGCGGCGCGAATGAGCTGTACGTCCTGGCGGTGCCCTCCGCCCACGTGCGCACCACGCTTCAGCGGATCGGCGAGTCCCTGACCCCGGGCGTGCCCTTCCTGTCGGTGGTCAAGGGGATCGAAGCCGGGACCTACGCTCGCATGAGCGAAGTGATCCTCGCAGTGGCCCCAGGGCGCCAGGTTGCCGTCCTCTCCGGGCCGAACCTGGCCGCCGAGGTCGCCTCGGGGCGACCAGCCGGGTCGGTCGTGGCGGGGACGGAGATCGGCTTGGCAGAAGAGGTGGCTGACCTCTTCGGTTCCGATCGGTTCCGGGTGTACACCAACCCCGACCTGGTCGGCGTGGAGCTTGCCGGGGCGCTGAAGAACGTCATCGCCCTGGCGGCCGGGATGGTCGATGGGCTCGGGTTGGGCGACAGCGGGAAGGCCGCGATCATCACCCGCGGGTTGGCCGAGATGACCCGTCTGGGAGTTGCGGCCGGAGCCGATGCCCGTACCTTCGCCGGTCTCGCCGGCGTTGGGGACCTCATCGCCACCTGCATGAGCCCGCTGTCCCGCAACCGACGGGCGGGTGAGCTGCTCGCCGCCAACCTGGCCTGGACCGATGTCGCTGCGCGCCTGGGCGGAGTGGCCGAAGGCGAGACGACGGTGACCGGCGCCCTGGCCCTGGCCGGCCGCCACGGGGTCGAGATGCCGATCGCGGAGCAGGTCGACGCGGTCATCCACCATGGCCGCGCCCCGCTGGAGGCGCTCGCAACCCTCATGGCCCGGGCCCAGAGGGACGAGCTCACGGGCGCCGCGACGAACGAGAGCGCCTAGGGCGGCGTCGTAGCGTCCGCCCTGACAGGTGCCTCGGACGCCAGGATGGCCGCGATCCTTCCAGCCCAGGCACGGATCTCCTCCCACGGCCGGTAGTCGCCGTCGCCGATGTTGAGCACTGACGTCACGCTCCGCTCGAGGATTCCCAGCCTCGTCCGGTCGAGACGTCCACGGAAGACGCGGTGGTCGCGCGGATGGATCTCCCTGCCGATCCCCGACAGCCGTTCCTGCTGGCCGGCGGGGAGGGGCGGGTCGCCGATGGGGCCGCTCGAGAACAGCCAGACCGGACGGGTCGCCAGCGCGGTGGCGTGGATCTTGAGGAACCTCGTCGCCGGGTGGAGCCAGCGGCCGGAGTAGACGGCGCTGCCCAGGACCACCGCGTCGTAGGCGTCCAGCGAGGCGATGTCTCCCGGTGACATGACATCGACGTCGTGCCCGGACCCCTTCAGGTATGCGCCGATCGCACGGGCGATTTCGGAGGTGGCTTCGTGGCGTGAAGCAGCACTGACCAGGACGTGCATGAGCGATGCGACCTCGCGCGTGTTGTCTGTCGGTCATGCTGGGGCCGCCCCGGACCGCGGCTGAGAGCCAGATGGACCATTTCGGCGGGCCATTGGGCGGGAGCTGGCACCGGGGGCGGAATCCCCGTCCTGAGGCGCTACGCTCCCACGGTGGGTACCGACCCGTTGAGGTGGTACGGGACGTCGATCACCACCGTGTTCGGGCGCAGGAACAGGCGGAGCTTGAGGCGGAGCGCCGTCTGGTTGTGGAGGGGGTACTCCCACAGGTGGCGCGGCACCATCTCGGCGAGCACGACGGTCGTCGGCCGAGACGGGTCCATCGTCTCGGTGGCGTCGAGGTAGGCAAGGAGCGGCGCGAGCAGGGCGCGATATGGAGACTCGAGGATCACGAGCCGGACCGGGCCGCCCCAGGTCTCCCATCGTCCTCGCATGTCCGCCACCTCGGAAGGGTCGCTCGCGACGTGGACCGCGGTGACGTCATCGGAGATCGAGCGGGCGTATGCAAGCGCGGCCATCGCGGCGCGGTCGAGTCGGCTCACCGGGACCACGACCCGTGGCTCGCGAGTCGGCAGAGGCTCGGCCGGCT
The DNA here is from genome assembly GCA_035251655.1 of Candidatus Limnocylindria bacterium. Lineage (GTDB taxonomy): Bacteria > Chloroflexota > Limnocylindria > QHBO01 > QHBO01 > DASTEQ01. The sequence continues at coordinate 3,842 of DATFEC010000279.1, forward strand.
CGGCGAGTGCCATGGCCTTCTCGACGCTCTGGTAGTGGTGGGCTATGGCCCACATCACCCCCATGAGGGCCGGGATCAGCAGCAGGACGACCCATGCGCCAAGCGCGAACTTCGCGACGCCCACGAACAGGGCGACAAGCCCCGTGGCAAGGGCGCCGGACCCGTTCAGGAGGGCGCGCCAGCGCCAGCCACGCTGCTCGGCGCGCCGGACCCACCAATGCCGGACCATGCCCGACTGGCTGAGCGTAAACGCGATGAATACGCCGACCGTGTACAGGGGAATCAGGTTGGTGACGCTTCCCTCGAACAGCATGATCAAGGCCCCGGCGAGGACGGCCAGGACCGCGATCCCCACACTGAACGCCAGCCGGTCGCCGCGGAACTGGAACTGGCGAGGCATGCGCCCGTCCCGGGCGAGGATCGAGGCCAGGCGCGGGAATCCGTTAAAGGCGGTGTTGGCCGCCAACACGAGGAGCAGGGCGGTCGACAGCTGGATGAGGTAGTGGAACGGGGTCCCCGCGCCGACCAGGGTCCGGGCGATCTGGCTGATGACCGTCTCCTGCTCGGTCTGATCGGGCACCACGCCGAGCTGGGTCGCGAGGAAGCTGATGCCGAGGAAGATGGTGGCGAAGAACGTCCCCATGAAGATGAGGACCAATCCGGCGTTGCGCGCTTCCGGCGGCTGGAAGGCGGGGACTCCATTCGACACGGCTTCGGTCCCGGTGAGCGCCACCGATCCGGAGGCAAAGGCACGCAAGATAAGAAGCACGCCCAGCGCCTGTGACCCGTGATCCTCCAACCACGACGGCGGGGCCGTGTAGGTCGGGAGACTTCCGGTCGCCCACAGGTAGACGCCGAACCCGAGGAGGGCGTATATGGCGACGAGGTACACGTAGGTCGGGATCGCGAACACGTTCGCGCTTTCACGGATACCGCGCAGGTTGCCGACCCACAGGATCCCGACGCAGGCGACGCCAAGCAGGACCCGCCAGTCGAACAGCCCGGGGAAGATCGAGGTCAGCGCCGCAACCCCGGCCGATACCGACACCGCCACGGTCAGGACGTAGTCCGTGAGCAGGGCAGCCGCCGCCACCAAGCCGGGCGCGACGCCGAGGTTCTCGGTGGCCACCACGTACGAGCCCCCGCCTCCGGGGTAGGCGCGAATGACCTGCTGGTAGCTCGTGACGACGACGGCGAGGACGATGACGATGCCAATCGTCAGCGGCATCGTCAGGAGCAGGGCGCCGGCCCCGGCGAGGACCAGGACCCGCATGATCTCCTCGCTGGCGTACGCCGACGAGGAGATGTTGTCCGAGGCGAAGATGGCCAGGCCCTTGACCCGGCCGATGCGCTCCTCCATCTCGTGCTCCGTCGCGATTCGGGCACCGATGACCCCACGACGGAGCGACTCAGCCGCCCGCCCGAGAATGCCCTTCGGAACGAGGACCTGCTCCGAGGCCACGAGGTGGCCCGGAGCCTCGCGGCGGAAGCTCTCGGCGAACGGCTCAACGACTCGGACGTACTGGTCGCCCGCAAGCCGTCCCTTGATCGGTCGGAGCTGGCGCAGCTCGTGCGCCGACTGGTGTGCGGCTTGGTCCTCCGCTGACTCGGTCATCGGATGACCTCGAAAGCGATATCGCAGCCGGTGCCGTCCGACGGCCAGACGGCTCGGGCCGTAAGGCCGGCCTCCGCGCTCATCGCCTGGGCGATCGGCAGCAATCGTTCCGCGTCCGGGAACCCGATCAGGGTGACCCGCTGCGCTTCGCCGGCGAGAATGAGGTCGATAGCCGAGCGAACGTGCTGCAGGGCAAGGTCGCGTTCGGTGATCTGCGCACCGATCGAGATCGGTATGGCCGGGACGTCCATACCCTCACGATGGCACTGGCACCAAGAGGGAACCGACTGCGGACCCTGAGCCGGCGCTCAAGTTCGGCTCAAGTCCTTGCTCGGCTCACGCTCGGCGTCCGCTCAGTGCGCGCTCGTTATGGCGGATTCCGGACTCGGTAGCCGACTCCCGGTTCGGCCACCAGCAGGTCGGCGAGCCCACCGGTGCGGTCCGCGGCGGCCAGCTTCTTTCGGATCTGGCTGACGTACACGTGGACGTAGTGGTCCTCCCCGCTGTACGCCTCGCCCCACACCGCGCGGAGGAGTCGGCCGCGAGTCACCAGGCGACCGGGATGCGCCACCAGCTCGGCCAGGATCTGGAATTCGCGCGGGACGAGGGCCACCGGCGCGCCATCGACTCGCACCGCGTGGCGCACGGTGTCGACCTCCAGCGACCCGTTCCGGATGACGCCACCCTGGTCGGCTGCCGCGCCACCGGTTCGCCGGAGGACCGCCCGAATGCGGGCGTGGAGCTCCGCGGTGCTGAACGGCTTCGTGACGTAGTCGTCCGCGCCGCGTTCGAGGGCCTCGACCTTGGTGGCTTCACCGCCACGTGCCGACAGCACGACGATCGGGACCGTCCCTTCCTTCCGGATCTGCCGGATGACATCGAGCCCGTCGCGATCGGGCAGCCCCAGATCGAGGAGCACCGCATCCGGCCGTCGAGCCTCCCACGCGCGCATGGCTGCGGCGGCGGTGGCGGCCTCCGCCACGCGGTAGCCGTGCCCGCGCAGGTTACGGACGAGCTCGGCGCGTGTGGCTTCGTCGTCCTCGACGAGCAGGACGGTCGGGCCGGTGGCCTCCGCCGTCATCGGCCCCTCCGCCGTCATCGGCCAGCCTCCGAGCCGGGCGGCTGGGGAGCGGCGGGCAGGTCGACCTCGACTGCGAGCCCGCCCAGTTCGCTCGGTCGCGCGCGGACCTGCCCACCCATGGCATCGACGAGGCCGTGGACCACCGCGAGCCCGGTTCCGGTGCCCCTTCGTGTGCCAACACCGGGGGTCCCGGCTCGGTAGAACTTCTCGAACAGGTGGGGGAGCGCGTCCGCGGGGACACCCGGCCCGCTGTCCTCCACGCGGAAACGCACAACCCCGTCCACCGGTGCTGCGGTGATCCGGATGCGACCGCCTTGTGGGACGAAGGCCGCGGCGTTGTCGAGCAGGTTGGCCAGGACTTGCCCCAGGAAGACCGGATCCGCATAGACCGGTGGCAGGTCATCCGGCCAGTCGTAGGCGACCTGGCGACCCACGAGACTGCTTCGATATCGGTCCAGCGCGCTGGTCACCGCTTCGTCGAAGGCCAAAACCTCGCGGTCTGCCCGCAACGACCCTCCCTCGATCCGACCAAGGTCGAGGAGATTGGTCACCATCCGATTCAGGTGATCCGCTTCGCGGTCGATCGCCTCGGCGCTGGCGCGCCGGTCCGCTTCTGGCACCGTTTCGGGCCCTTCGAGGATGGTCCCGGCAGCCGCGCGGATGGTGGCCAGCGGCGTCCGCAGGTCGTGCGACACCGACTCGAGCAGGGCGGTCTTGGCCGCGTCACTCCGGCGCGCGATCTCCGCCGTCCGCGCCTCCGCGGCGAGGCGGTCCTGCTCGTACGCCTGCCCGATCTGGTCGGCTGCGGCGGCGAGCAGGCGGGTCGCGCTCTGACCAGGCTCACCATCACGACGCGCGCGAATGGCCCAGATCGACCCCAGGCTCTCGCCGCCCGCCTCGATCATGACCCGGTACGCGCGGTGGTCGTGCTCCGTCGGCCTCGGGCCGGCCGGGGGATGGACCCGGATCCATCGCGCGGGCGTGTCTCCTGGCATGCGGCGGAGCACGACGTGATCGATTGATGGGTCGGGCACAGTTCCGAGGCCCCCCGTATCGGTGACGACTCGCTCGCCACCGCTCGGTCGAGCGAGTGCGACGAGGACCCGATCAAGGTTCGCATCGGTCCGAACCGTGCCGGCGAGGTCGTCGAGCACAGCCGCGGTATCGGGCCGGGTCGCCAGCGCACGGCTGATCCGGAACAGCGCCGTCGCCTCGTGCTCACGCTCGATGGCGGCCTGCGCCCGGCTCCGCTGAGCGGCAGCCAGCTGGCCGACGGCGATCCCCAGGACGAGCAGGAGGATCAGGTTGAGCAACTCCCCCGGATCTGACACGGTGAACGTGAGGTTCGGATGGACGAAGAGGAAGTTGTAGAGCAGGAATCCACCGATGGCCGTCGCGATCGCGGGCCAAACGCCGAGATACGCCGCGCTGGCAAGGACGGCGAGCAGGTAGGTGGACGACGCGTCAGGGACGCCAACCCACCGCTCGAGGATCCCGACCAGCACGGAGGTCCCCGCGAGGAGGAGCGCGACCCCGATCGCGGCCCGGACCCCCGGGACGACACGGGATCCCCGGATTGCCACCCCAGCATGGTAGGCGCGAGGAGGCGGCTGATCGGCGGCGTATCCGGCGACCCGTGGCATACTGGCCCGACTCGATCGGGGCGTAGCGCAGCCTGGTAGCGCACTTGAATGGGGTTCAAGAGGTCGCTGGTTCGAATCCAGTCGCCCCGACCATCCGACGGGGGCCGTGAGGGAGGTGAGGCATGGGATTTCTCGTCGCCGTCCTGGTCAA
>DATFEC010000020.1:0-2319 GCA_035251655.1 Candidatus Limnocylindria bacterium
CTGGCGGGCGAGCCGGAGGCAGTCAGCCCCACGCGAAGCCGCCAGGGCGAGGGACAGACCGATGTCGACCCCGATCGGGGCCACGACCGGCGGCGGCTGGCCGGCGTAGCACTGCCTCGAGCCCCCTGCGGCCGGGTGCTCTGCGCCGGCCGAGGGGAGGGCTTGGCTATCATGGGCGCGACCCACTTGCCCGAGAGAGGTCGCTGCCCCATGACCTTCGACCGGGTCGCCGTGGTCGAGGATGCGCTGGATGCGCTGCTCGCCGGCCTGGCGCCCGCCGAGCACCGGCTGAACCCCGACGACGCAGTCCGTCCGGGGTCGAGACTGACTGCCCGTCGTGCCGTCGAGCTGTTCGAGGACCAGGTCACGAGCCGGCAGATCGATCGCGCGGCTCGCGAACTGAAGAAGACGAACCGGAGCTTCCATACCATCAGCGGCGCCGGCCACGAGAACAACGCGATCCTCGGTGCCCAGCTGCGGATCACCGACCCCGCCTTCCTCCACTACCGCTCGGGCGGCTTCATGATGGCCCGCGCCCGCCAGCTCCCCGGCAGTACGCCGGCATTCGACGCCTTGCTCGGGATCGTTGCGTCCCGAGAGGACCCCATCGCGCAGGGGCGGCACAAGGTGTGGGGAAGCCGGCCATTGTGGGTGCCACCGCAGACCTCGACCATCGCATCCCACCTGCCCAAGGCGGTGGGAATGGCCTACTCCCTGGCCCGCGCACGGAGGCTCGGCCTGGCCGATGAGCTTCCGCCGGACGCGATCGTGATGTGCTCGTTCGGCGACGCCACCGTCAACCATGCCACCGCCCTGGCGGCGTTCAACACCGCGCGCTACGGCGCGCGCATCGGTCTGCCGATGCCGATCCTCTTCGTCTGCGAGGACAACCAGACCGGGATCAGCGTGCCGACGCCCGAAGGGTGGATCGAGGCGACCTACTCCACCCAGCCGCATCTCCACTATCGGCGAGCACGGGGCGAGCTGGACGAGGTGTGGGAAGCCGTGAGCGAAGCTGTCCACGTCGTGCGCGCCGCCCGCGAGCCGCTGTTCCTCCATCTCGACGTCGTTCGGCTGTGGGGCCATGCAGGCTCCGACGCGGAGCAGACGTACCGGACCGCCGACGAGATTGCGGCAACCGAGCACGAGGATCCGCTCCTCCGCAACGCGCGCCGGCTGGTGGAAGCCGGAGCCGCCACGCCGGACCAGCTGCGAGCGCTGGTGGCGGATGCGCGCGACCGGGTCTGGGCGGCCGCCGAGGAAGCGACCAGCCGGCCACGGCTCGCCACCACCGAGGAGGTCACCGCCCCGCTGGCCCCGTATCACGCCGACCGGATCGCGATCCGCGCCGCGGAGCCGGTTCTCGGTGAGCCGGAGCGCAGCGCCGCCTTCGGCGGGACGCTTCCCGAGGTCGCGACCACCCCTACCGCTCGGACGATGGCCGGCCATCTCAACGCCGCCCTGACCGATGAGCTCGCCCGCCGCCCGGAGCTCCTCCTCTTCGGCGAGGACGTCGCGCGCAAGGGTGGTGTGTACAACGTCACCCACGACCTCCAGCGGCGGTTTGGAGCCGGGCGGGTGTTCGACACGCTCCTGGACGAGACGTCGATCCTGGGCATCGCCCAGGGGGCGGCGCACGCGGGCCTGTTGCCGATCGCCGAGATCCAGTACCTCGCCTACATCCACAACGCGCTGGACCAGATCCGCGGCGAGGCCGCCAGTCTCCAGTTCTTCAGCAGTGCGCAGTTCCGCACCCCGATGGTCGTCCGCCTGCCCGGGCTCGCCTACCAGAAGGGCTTCGGTGGTCATTTCCACAACGACAACTCGGTCGGCGCCCTGCGCGACATCCCCGGCGTCATCCTGGCCGTGCCGTCCAACGGCGCGGACGCCGCCCGCATGCTCCGCGGCTGCGTCGCGATCGCCCTCGAGGACGGCCGGGTCGTCCTCTTCCTCGAGCCGATCGCGCTGTACCACGAGCGCGACCTCCACACCGATGGCGACGGTGGCTGGCTGGGCGCATACCCGCCCCCACCCGCGTTCCTGCTGCCGGGCGAGGTTGGGGTGTACGACACCGACACGCCCAACCTGCTGATCGTCAGCTACGCGAACGGCCTGCGGATGTCGCTCCAGGCCCAGGCCATCCTGGCCCGCGACCACGGCGTCCAGGCCCGGGTGGTCGACCTCCGCTGGCTGAACCCGCTCCCCTTGGAGGCGGTGCGGGACCATGCCGCCGACTGCGGGCGGGTGCTCGTCGTCGACGAGTGTCGGGCCACCGGCGGCGGCATGGCCGACGCGCTGATCGCGGACCTGGCGGAGCAC
>DATFEC010000095.1:0-3915 GCA_035251655.1 Candidatus Limnocylindria bacterium
CCTGCACCGGGCCAAGTAGCCCGATACCTCACCGCCCGGGGCGACGGGCGGGCTGGCTCCCCCCAGGGGGGCGCGAACGACCGTCGGACGACCGTCCGGCGGTCGTTCGCATCGCGCGGCATACTACGCCGGCATGTCCGATCCCCTGGCCACGCTGGCCGAGGCGCGCCGGCTCCTGGACTCGGGGTATCCCGAACAGGCCACGGCCTCCGTCTCCGAGCTCACCCGATCCCACGATCCGGAGATCGCGGGTGCTGCCTGGCTGATCACCGGCTCGGCCCGCTACCGAACCGATGACGAGGCCGGTGCCCTCCAGGCCTGGATGGAGGCCGCCCGTTCGGAAGGTGCCGCGTCGTGGATCGGGTGGCGATCCGTGGCAGAGCAGCAGGTTCGCGACGGGGACCTGACGGCCGCCATGGAGTCGTACAAGGAGGCCGATCGCCGCGCGCCGCCCGACGAGCGACCGGCAATCGCCAGCCGGCTGGCATGGCTCGCCAAGGAATCGGGACACGACTTCACCGCTCGCCGCGAGTTCAACCGCTCGCGAGGCGCGTATGCCACCTACACACCGATCGTGACCTGGACCCTGATCGGCGCCAACGTCGGCGTATTCGCGATTGATGCGTTCCTCAGCGGAATGGCCGGGCTGGGCCTGATGTCGAGCGAAGGTCCGCTCCTCGCGGCTGGCTACGTCAGCGCCGACGCCGTGGCAGCGGGGGAGTGGTGGCGGATCCTGACCAGCGCCTTCCTTCACCTCGGGATCCTCCACCTTGCGCTGAACATGTGGGCCCTCTATCTCTTTGGGCCGCTCCTCGAGCAGCTCTACGGGCGTGTCGAGTACCTCGCCATCTACCTCCTGTGCGCGGCCGGCGGGTCGGTCCTGACCATCCTCGTCGCGCCGGACCAGGCAGCAGTCGGGGCCAGTGGCGCGATCTTTGGCCTCCTCGGCCTGGCCTTCGCCGTCTCCCGCCGCCGGCACCTGGCCCTCCCGCGCCAGACGCGGATGGTCCTTGGCCAGATCGGCTCGCTCCTGGTCGTCAACCTGGCGTTCACCTTCTTCGTGCCCGGCATCAGCATCACCGGCCATCTCGGCGGCCTGGCGGTCGGCCTCGTCCTCGGCTGGCTCCTGCCGCCCTCGCCGGCCTTCACCCTGGCCGGTCAGTGGCAGGCCGCCAGCGGTGCCGTGATCACGAGCACCTCGGTCTACCTCCGGGTGGCGGTCTACCTCGGCGTGGCGGCGCTGCTGGTCGTGGGCACCTGGGTCGTGATGAGCGGCACCCTGGCCTGAGCTGACCGATGTGCCACGAGACCGATGCCCTTCCGCCGCTGCCGCCGATCCGCGGCGGCGCGATTGACGCCTCCGATCCCGAGCTCACCTCGTCCGACGGCACCCGCTTCGCGACCCACGCCGCGAAGGCGTCGCCCCAGGGCGGACCGGGAATCGTGATCATTCCTGACGTGCGAGGCCTGCATCCGTTCTACGGGGACCTCGTCAACCGCCTCGCCGAGGCGGGGGTCCACGCGATCGCCCTCGATCTCTATGCGCGGACCGCGGGTCCCGGCCACCGGGGCGGCGACTTCGACTACATGACCCACGTTGACCAGACTCAGCGTGCCGGCATCCGGGCCGACGTCGCGGCCGGGTTGGCCGCCCTCCGCTCGCCGGAGCACGGAGGCGCGGAGCGCGTCTACGTCATGGGCTTCTGCTTCGGCGGCCGCGCCGCGTTCGTGCAGGGGATGGAAGGACACCAGCTGAACGGGGTCATCGGGTTCTACGGCTCGCCCACGGGACCGGCGCGTGCCGACTTGCCCGAGCCGGCGACCCATGCCGCGGAGTTCACCTGTCCGGTGCTCGGCCTGTTCGGGGGAGCCGACCGCGGGATCCCGCCCGAGAGCGTGGCCGCTTTCGACGCGGCGCTGACCGGTGCCGGGATCGAGCACCGGCTGATTACCTACCCCGGTGCTCCGCACTCGTTCTTCGATCGCACCGCGGCTGAGCACGCCGACGCTGCGGCCGACGCGTGGCGCAAGGTGCTCGCCTTCGTCGGAGTCCCGGTCCGCGAAACCTAGGCTCGGGCGGCGGTCTGCTCCGCGGGCCGGGTCGTGGCCTCAGCCGGCTTCACCGGCCGCAGGTAGAGCGGCAGCACGATCAGGATGTAGCCGAGCCACGTGAGGAACGTGACCCACTCCGGGGTGGAGGTGTAGCCGAACAGCGCCCGCAACAGGCTCCCGATCAGGGCCAGGAAGCCCTCGCCCTCGTGGGGGAGGATGCCGCTGATATCGAAGGCAGTATCGGTGCCGAAGGTGATGACCCCGATCTCGACCAGCTCGTGCACCGCGTGGCTGAGCAGGCCGGCGGCGATGAAGATCAGGGCCACGCCCGTCCAGCGGAAGAAGGTCCGCAGGTTGAGGACCCGCGCCCCACGGTAAAAGCCAAAGCCGATGACGACCGCGATCCCGAGGCCGACCAGCGCCCCGGTCAGGACGGCGACGGCACCGGCCTGGGCGGAGGACGCGGCGGAGGCCTGGGCCATCAGGAACAGCGAGGTCTCGATCCCCTCGCGAATGACGGCGGTGAACGCGAGCAGCGAGAGACCCCAGGCTGCCCCTTCGGTCAGCGAGCGGTCGACCCTGGCCTCCAGCTCGCCGCGCATGTTGGCGGCGACGCGGCGCATCCAGAACAGCATCCAGGTCACGACCCCGGCAGCCGCGATCATGGCCACCGCCTCGAAGACCTGCTCAGCCGGCTCAGGCAGCCCGCCGATCGTCACCCACAGGGCGATGCCGGCAAGGACGCTGAGCGCGACGGCGGCGCCGACCCCGATCCACACCCGCTGGAAATGGCGTCGGTTCCCGGTCTTCTCGAGGTAGGCCAGGATGATGGCCACGATCAGCGCCGCCTCGACGCCCTCCCGGAGACCCGTGAGCAGACCGGATGTGAAGGCGCCAAGATCCATCGAGGGCTCCCGTGCGGAGGGGCAGCATCCCGGTCCATCGGTGGCCGGTTCGCGCCCCGGTCATGCTAGGGGGGTCATGCGCCAGCGTCAATACCCGACGTCCCTCATCGGAATTCTCGGACTCCCGGTCGCAAGCACCGAGGATCGGCGAGCAGGCCGGATAGAATCGCGGACCGATGGTCGACTTCTCCCTGACCGATGAGCAGCGCGACGTGCAGCGCACCGCGCGCGCCTTCGCCGAGCGCGAGATCCTGCCACGCATCCACGACCTGGACTCGACTTCAACATACGACCGATCCCTGTACGAGAAGATGGGTTCCGTTGGATTCCTCGGGCTGCCAATTCCCGAGCGGTACGGCGGGACGGGCATGGACTACATCGCGTTCGCCGGTCTGTGCGAGGAGATGGAACGGGCCGATACCGCGTTCCGGGTCATCCTCAGCGTCCACACCGGGCTGAACTCGCTGACCCTCCTCCAGTGGGCCTCCGAGGAGCAGAAGCAGCAGTACCTCGTTCCGCAAGCCCGCGGCGAGAAGCTCGCCACGTTCGGGCTGACCGAGCCCGGGGTTGGCAGCGACGCCGCCAACCTGGCCACCACCGCGCGGCGGGATGGAGACCGATATCTCCTGAACGGCAGCAAGGTCTGGATCAGCCTGGCCGACACCGCGGACCACTTCCTGGTCTTCGCCACCGTCGACAGGGCGAAGGGGCACAAGGGGATCACCGCCTTCATCGTCGAGCGCGGGTTCCCGGGCTTCACCACCGAGTCGCTCCACGGCAAGCTCGGGGTCCGCGCCGGGAACACGGGGATCCTGTACTTCTCCGACTGCGAAGTGCCCGTCGCCAACCGGGTCGGGGAGGAGGGGGAAGGCTTCACGATCGCGATGAGCGCGATCGACCAGGGCCGGTACACGGTCGCCGCGGGGAGCGTTGGGCTCGCCGTCGCGTGCCTGGACGC
>DATFEC010000090.1:0-3061 GCA_035251655.1 Candidatus Limnocylindria bacterium
GGATCGTGCTCGACCACCGTCGCCTCGTTCTCGTACGGCTGGCCCATGATCGTGCCCGTCGCGCGACGAACCGAGCCCACGCCGTGTGGCGGCGGCGTGACCCACCAGGCCTTGCCGGTGGCCGATGCCCACCGAGTGGTAATGGGCGCATCGGTCAGAACCGCGAAGACTTCGGCGGCCGGGCGGGCGATCGTGACGTGGCTCTGGACGCGCATGGACTGGCCCTCGTTGAGGGGCTGAGAAGAGCGTTGTTATACTCCCGCCGGCCCTCCCGACCGGGACGCGCCGCGGCGTGCCGCATTCGTCTAGAGGCCTAGGACACCGCCCTCTCAAGGCGGAGATCACCGGTTCGAATCCGGTATGCGGTACCAAAGCGACAGCTCACGGCACGCTACATTTGGAGGCACCCCAAAGGACGTGGAGAGCCCCGTGGGCAGGGTGGTGATGTACGCCTCGGTGTCGGTGGACGGCTTCGTCGCCGACGAGAACGACCAGCCCGGACCGCTGTTCGACTGGTTGACCAGCGGTGACGTCCCGTTGGACGAGAGCGGCGAGCTGAAGGTGTCGCAGACGTCATACGACTACACCCGGGCGTACTGGGACCAGATCGGGGCGACACTCGTCGGCCGCCACGTCTTCGACCTGACAGACGGCTGGGACGGGAAGCCTCCGGGCGGGATCGACCACGTGGTCGTCGTGACGCACCGGCCGCCGCCCGAGGGCTGGGATCCCGAGGCGCCGTTTCACTTCGTCGATGGCGTCGAGGCAGCCGTGGCCAAGGCGCAGGAGCTTGCGGGTGACCGCATCGTCGAGGTCGCCGCTGGCGACGTCGGTGGGCAGGTGCTTGCCGCGGGCCTGATCGACGAGGTGCGCATGGACGTCGTACCCGTCGTATTCGGGTCCGGCAAGCGCTATTTCGGGTCAGTCGACGCGCAGCACCTGTTGGAGGATCCTGACGTGGTGATTCAGGCCAACCGGGTGCTTCACCTGCGCTCCCGGGTGCGCCGTTGACCCCCCGAGAACCTCGGCCCGCCCGTCCACTCGTCGGCGGACGACTTCTGCCCCACGCCGGTACGTGGAGAGGGGTCTCTTCTTTGTGTCTCCCATCTCGCCGCGCATGAGGTGGTAACGCCCGAGGAGGATAAGAGCCTGCCCCAGCGGCTGGCCCTCAGGGCCCGTCCTCGTACTCCCCTGATTTCAGGAGGTGAAGGACTCGGTCAACGGCCGAAAGGGACGGCGGCTCGGGAATGAGCTCCGCAGGCAGCGGCTCCGTGCTGAGCCAGGCCTGGACCATCTGGACATGCAGCTCGCGGCGCCAGCCGAACCAGGCATGGCCGAGTCCCGGCACGAAGGCCGCGGTGGCGTGCGGCATGAGCGCGGCCAGTGCCGCGTTCGATGCCCTGACGGTCGCCTCCTTCTCGCCGGCGACGAACAGCGTCGGGCAGGATGCCGCGAGCTCGGCTCGGGTGAGCGGGGCGGTGAAGCCCTCGAACCATGCCCGCCGGAAGGCGCGGGGAGAGGCCGAGCGGAGCTCGTTACCGAGCTCGCGCAATCCGACCCGGCCCAGCGCAGCCGGGACCAGCCGGGTGTTGATGATCGGCGAGACCGCGATCACGCCGAGCTGAACGAGCCGGTCGCCCCAGCCACCCCACAACGGAAGGACCGCTGCGCCGTCGATCACCGCCCGGTCGACGAGTTCGGGGTGTCGGCCGAGCAGCGCGATCACGACCGCGCCGCCGTAGGAGAGGCCTACGATGTGTGCACGCCGCGCCGGGACACGGGCCTCGATCAGCGCTGCGAGCGCGTCTGTCGTCTCATCGAGGGACAGGGGAGCAAGGTGATTGCTCATCCCGAAGCCGGGCAGGTCGGGAGCCAGACAGTAGAAACGCCCGGCGAGTCGATCGAGATGCGCTCCCCACATCCTCCCGCTCGGGCCGCCACCGTGGACGAAGACGACAGCCGGCGAGTCTGGTGTGCCGGACTCGTGGACGTGCATCTCCTCGACGCGAGCCGCTTTGCCGACGGCGATGGCGGAAGCCCCCATGGTCAGGCTCGTGCCGATGCCGGCGACCCGACGGCCGTGCCTACCCCCGGCGTGGCGGGGACCGTCCCCAACGCGAGGAAGTCCGCGACGGCCGCCAACGTTTCCACCGGCCGCTCGGCCTGGGGGTTGTGGCCGGCACGCTCGATGATGCGCAGTCGTGCGTTCGGAATGCCGGCGGCAAGGAGAGCCTGGCTCTCGGGAGGGAAGAGGAAGTCGTCGTGGCCGGCCAGAACGAGGGTCGGCACGTGGACCTCACCGAGCCGGTCCATCAGGCTCCAGCCCCGCATCATCCGCCCGCCGAAGATGAGCGCTTCGGGCCGCATCTGCGCCCGCCACCCGCCCTCAAGCATCTCGCGCGCGAGCCGCACGAGGCTGAACCGGTGGTCGTACGCGGGCAGGAGCCGAATCGACGCGCGGACGAAGTCTTTCGGCGCGATTCGCCCGTTGTAGAAGCGGCGCGCGACGGCCACCGTCTTCGGGCCGAAGCCGCGGCCGGCCAGGACCTCCGCTGCGTTCTCCTGCGACCATCGGATGTCGCCCGCCGTGTCGAGCAGGACGAGCTGCGACACACGGTCCGGGTAGCGCAGCACGTACTCAAGGGCGACGTGGCCGCCGAATGAATGCCCCAGCACGGCCCATCGCTCGAACCCGAGCTTCTCACGCAGGGCGTCGGCGTCCGCGGTGAGGTTCTCCCAGGTCATCGACGCCACCGGCGCGCCGGTCGATCGCCCGTTGCAGCGGTGGTCGTAAAGGACGACGGTGTGCCGGTCGGCGAGCTCACGAAACGGTGTCAGCGACACGTGGTCGAGGCCGGGTCCGCCGTGCATGAGCAGGAGCGGGGATCCCTGTCCGACAACGTCAACGAAGAGGGACACCCCTCGAATCGACATGGTTGGCATGGCCTGACCTTCGACCTCCTCGCTCTATACGTCCACGTGTTGGATTGTTCGGTCCGATTTGCGGTCGGCGCCAGAGCCATTCGACCCGTTTGCGATTCCCTCCCTCCTGTCCTTGTCG
>DATFEC010000243.1:0-2576 GCA_035251655.1 Candidatus Limnocylindria bacterium
GCGGTCTCGCTCCTGAACCACGACTTCTCGATCTTGTACGTCGCCCGCAACAACGCGACCACCACCCCGCCGTTCTACTCGTTCATCTCGCTGTGGGCCGCGCTCGAGGGCAGCATCCTGTTCTGGACGTTCCTGCTCACCGGCTGGTCGAGCCTGCTGCTGTACCGATACCGGTCCGCCCACCCTGAGCTCATGCCCTGGGCGACCGCGACCCTGGCCCTGGTCGCGGCCTTCTTCTTTGCGGTCATGACCTGGCCGTCGGACCCGTTCGTGTCGGTCACGCCGGTCACGGTCGAGGGCAATGGGCCGAACGCTTTGCTCCAGAACCACCCGTTCATGGGCCTCCACCCGCCGCTGCTGTACCTCGGCTACACCGGGCTCGCGCTCCCGTTCGCACTGACCGTGGCCGCGCTGGTCACCCGCCGCCTGGACGCGGGGTGGCTGCGGGTCATCCGCCGCTGGACGCTCGGGCCGTGGATCTTCCTGACCGCCGGCATCGTCGCCGGCGCGTGGTGGAGCTACGAGGTCCTCGGCTGGGGCGGCTACTGGGCCTGGGACCCGGTCGAGAACGCCGCGCTTCTTCCGTGGCTGACGGCCACCGCCTTCATCCACTCGGCGATCGTCGCCGAGCGCGGCCGCTCCCTGCGAACCTGGACCGCGATCCTGGTCACGACCACCTTCACGCTCACCCTGCTGGGGACGTTTCTCACCCGCTCGGGAGTGGTCGAATCGGTCCATTCGTTCACCCAGTCCGCGATCGGGGCCTGGTTCCTCGGCGGCGTCCTGGTCGCGCTGGTCATCGGGAGCGCCCTCATCCTCTGGCGCCTGCCGGACCTGGCTGGCAGCGGACCGCCTCCGGCCCTGGTCAGCCGCGAGACCGCGTTCCTGCTGAACAACCTGCTCTTCAGCGGGCTGGCCTTCGCCGTCCTGTTCGGGACGCTGTACCCGCTGGTCGTCGAGGCCCTGGGCGGGGAGCGGCTGAGCGTCGGCGCGCCGTGGTTCGACCGGGTGAGCGCCCCATTCTTCGCGGCCCTCCTGTTCCTGCTGGGCGTGGGCCCCGCCCTGCCCTGGGGATCGGTCAGCTGGCCGGCCCTTCGCGACCGGTTCGTCGTGCCTGCCGTGGCCGGCGTCGGGCTGATGGTGCTCGGAGTTGTGGCCGGCGTTCGTGGCCCGGCTCCGCTGGTGACCCTCGGGTTGGCAGGTTTCTCCGGGGCCCTGCTCTTCGGGGAGGTGGCGCGGGCCACCACCGGCCGTGCTCGGTCCACCGGGGAGGGACCGCTCCGCGCCGCGTGGGGCGTCGCCACCCGCAACCGACGGCGCTACGGCGGCTACCTGGCCCACGTCGGGGTGCTCGTGGCGGCGATCGCGGTCGCGGTCAGCGCCACCGGGGCGGTCGAAGCGACTGCCGTCCTCGCGCCCGGCGAGTCCACCCGCCTCGCGGCCTACACGGTGACCCACGACCGGCTCGTCCAGGAGCCGCTCGCCGCCGATCCTCGCGTCTTCGAGACCCGGGCCGAAATCGACGTCAGCGGGCCACAGGCCGCGCAGGTCAGCCCCGCCCTGCGTGACTACCCGAACTCGGTGACGCCGATCGCCACCCCATCGGTCCTCACCTCGGCGGCGGAGGACTTCTACCTGACCCTGCTCGCCTATGACCCCGAGACGGGCGCGATCACGCTCCGCCTGTTCATCAACCCGTTGGTCGCCTGGATCTGGGTCGGCGGGGCGGTGGTGGTCCTCGGCGCCGCCTTCGCCATCTGGCCGCAGCGACGCCTGGCCGGAGCGACCGTGGCCACGGTGGACAACTGACCGATGCGAATCGCCCGCTGGCTGCTCATCCCCGTCCTCGCCGTGCCCCTGGCCTGGATCCTGTTCACCGGCCTCGGCCGGGACCCCTCCGAGATCCCGTCTCCGCTCATCGGTGAGCCAATGCCGCCGTTCGAGCTGGTCGGACTCGATGGGACCACGGTCTCATCGGCCTCGCTGGCCGGCACACCGATGGTCATCAACTTCTGGGCGAGCTGGTGCATTCCGGCCTGCGTCGACGAGCACCCGGTCCTGCTGGATACCGCCGACCGGTACGGTGGCCAGGTCGCGCTGGTGGGCATCCTCTACGACGACGACCCCGTCGACGCGCGCCAGTTCCTCGTCCGCTACGGCGACGGAGGATGGCCGAACGGCGACGACCCGACCGGCTCGGTGGCCCTCGCCTACGGCGTTCTCGGCCCGCCAGAGACGTTCTTCGTCGACTCGGAGGGCGTCGTGAGGGCCAAGCACTTCGGTCCGCTGACCGAGGCCGACATGACCGAGAGCCTGGCGCTCATCGGGGTGAGCCAATGACCCGCACGCTCAGCGCGCGCTGGGTCGGCGCCGGCCTTGTCGTTGCCGCCCTCGTGGTCGGCGCCCTCCTCGTCCTCCGTCCCGCCACGCCGCCGACCCAGGCCGATCAAGCCCGGGCCATCGCCGCCGAGCTCCGCTGCCCCGACTGCGCCGGCCTGTCGGCCGCGGACTCCCCGACCCAGGCCGCCGCGGAGATCCGGCGGGAGGTGGAGGCGCAGCTCGCCGCTGGACGGACC
>DATFEC010000111.1:0-2421 GCA_035251655.1 Candidatus Limnocylindria bacterium
GTGCCGTGCGACCTGAAGCCGCTCGAGGAAACGCTCGCCGGCGGGGCGGCCCCCGGACAGCTCGATGGCCATCATCCCGCCGGCCCGTCCGTCGCGCAGCTCACGACGCGCCAGCTCGTGCTGAGGATGCGACGGCAGGCCGGGGTAGTGGACAGCCGAGATCCCGGCGGCACCCTCGAGGCCACGGGCCACGGCAAGTGCGTTGTCAGAGTGGCGATCCATCCGGACGGCAAGCGTTCGCAGTCCGCGCAGGGCCAGAAAGGCCTCGAACGGGTTCGCGTTGCCGCCGGTGTTGACGACGACCTCGCGCACGGCGGCCACACGTTCGGCGCTGCCGATGACGGCGCCGCCGATGAGGTCCGAGTGGCCACCGACGTACTTCGTGAGCGAGTGCACGACGAGGTCGGCGCCGAGCGCGAGCGGATTGCACAGGTAGGGCGAGGCGAACGTGTTGTCGACCACGACCGGCACCCCACGCTCGTGGGCAGCGGCGGAGATGGCAGCCATGTCAGCCATCTCGGTTGTCGGGTTGGCAATCGTCTCCAGCCAGACGAGGCGAGTCTGCTGCCCGATGGAGTCGACGACCGCCGCCGTGTCGCCCGACCGCACCGCCCGGTGGGTGATGCCCAGGCGGGGCATGACCGCGTTGAACAGGCCGACCGTACCCCCGTACACCGCGGCGGGAATGAGGACCTCGTCCCCGGACCGCAGCAGCGACAGCATGGCCCCATGAATGGCGGCCATCCCCGAGGCCGTGGCCAGGGCCGACTCGCCAGCCTCGAGCTCGGCGAGTGCCCCCTCCAGCGCCGCGTGGGTCGGGTTCGAGTAGCGGGTGTACGAATGACCGGGCCGGCGGAACTCGAGCAGGTCCTCCAATTCGGCAGCGGACCCGACTTCGAATGTGCTGGTCTGGTAGATCGGCACCGTGACCGGCGTCTGCTCCACCTCGGCCTGGTGGCCGGAGGCGCGGATGGCGCGCGTCGAGAATCCGGGCATGCAAAGAGTCTAGCGAGAACGCCCCGCCCGACCGCTCAATCCGGCTGCGGAACGTGCTCCGCGCGGAAGTTGACCATCTGGTCGACGGCGGCCTGGATCGTCTCGATGTCGGGGGTCAGGATGTACGTCCCATCGGTCAGGACTCCCGGCTGAACCAGCGGCGGCTGGATGACGAGCCGCTCGAGACCGTCGAGGTCGGCGTCGAGCAGCGCCCGGGCAATGTGGGGCATGAGCTCGACTGGAATGTCGGACGCGACCGAGTTGCCGATGGCCGATAGGAGGGTGGGCAGGTTCGTGAGCCAGGCGCCGGACCGCATCTTGGCGGCCATGGCCGCGATCACCAGCTGCTGGCGATCAGCACGGGTGTAGTCGTTGTCTCCCGCGCCCTTTCGGGACCGGGCGAAGGCGAGGGCGGTGTAGCCGTCCATGTGGTGGGTCCCGGGCTCGATGTGGAACCCGACGAGGCGGTTGTACTCGTCGCGGTACCCCCAGTCGTGGACGGCGCGGGTGACGGTCACGTCGACCCCTCCGACGGCGTCGATCGCGTGAGTGAAGCCGAGGAAGTCGACCGCTCCGACGTAGTCGATCTTCATGCCCAGCAGCGCGCCGACGGCGGCTTTCATCGTCTCGGGACCACCAAGTGGATAGGTCGCGGAGTCGATCCGGGCGTAGGCCAGCAGCGAGTTCAGCTTGGCGCGGTACACCCGACCATCCCCCAGCGGCGTCCCGAAGGTGTCGCGCGGGATGGAGATCAGCGATACCCCGGTCCGTGGGTCGATGGTCGCCACCATCATCGTGTCGGTGTTGTAGGTCCGCCGCCCCGGTCCCACGTCCACGCCGAGGAGGAGGACGGTGAACCGATCGGCCAGACCGACCGGAGTCGGCTCCGGTTCGTGGGACGGAGCGGGAGGCGGTGTCGGAACCACCGGCGCGGGGCCGAGGTCCTTCGGGTCGACGTTGGGATCGACCAGGATCCCACCCGCCCCGCTCCCTCCCTGTCCGACGGCGGCGAGCGTCTGGATCGTGGCGGAGGCGTACCACGCCGGCAGGAGGTGCATCGCGAGCGTCACCGCCAGCAGGACACCGGTGATCCAGGTCGTCCAGCTCCGCCAGTCAGGTGTCTCGCGAGCAGCGTGGGCCTGGTAGATGGCCACGGCGCGCCAGCCGAGGAACGCGAGGTTGAGGACGACGATTCCCCACAGGACCCGGACGTCGAGGAGCTCGGTGAGGATCTCGCCACCCCTGCCCGCCGCGGCCAGGATGATCCAGCCGAGGATGGCAGCCGGCAGGCCGAGGAGCAGCGCCAGCCAGAACTGGCGGTTGTAGGCCTGCCCCAGCCCAGGCAGCACGAACGAGAAGAAGGCAGCCAGTGGCGCTCGCGGATCAGGCCGGCTGGCGGCAGCCTGGTTCAATGCCCCTCCATGG
>DATFEC010000065.1:0-3132 GCA_035251655.1 Candidatus Limnocylindria bacterium
CGCACCGATCGTGCACGACGCCCCCGTGGCCGAGCCGGAGACGGTGGCCACCGCCATCCGGATCGGGAACCCGGCATCGTGGAAAGGAGCGACGGCCGCCCGCGATGAGTCCGGCGGCCTCATCGAATCGGTCACCGATCAACAGATCCTGGCCGCCCAGGCCGACATCGCCCGCCTGGAGGGCGTCTTTTGCGAGCCGGCGTCCGCCGCCGGCGTGGCCGGTGTGCGCCAGCTGGCCGCCAGTGGCCGCCTCGAGCGTTCAGCGACCGTCGTCTGCGTCCTCACCGGGCACGGCCTGAAGGACCCCGACACCGCCCCCGGCGAGGTCGGGACGGCGGAGCCGGTTGAGCCCACCGCACAGGCGATCCAGGAGGCGCTCGGTGGCTGACGGTGATCTCGTGCGCTGCCAGTGGACCACTGGCTCGGCGGCCAACATGGTTGCCTACCACGACGACGAGTGGGGTGTGCCGCTCCACGACGACCGGGCCCTGTTCGAGCTGCTCATCCTGGAGGGAGCGCAGGCCGGGCTGAGCTGGACGACGATTCTGAACCGTCGCGACGGGTACCGCCGCGCGTTTGCCGGCTTCGACATCGCCACCGTGGCGGCCTTCGGGTCCGACGACGAGACGCGGCTCCTCGCGGATCCCGGGATCGTCCGCAACCGGGCCAAGGTCGCTTCCACCATCGGCAACGCGAGAGCTGCCCTGGCGGTCATGGGTGAGGCGGGCAGCCTGGATCGGTACTTCTGGTCGTTCGTCGACGATCGTCCAGTCCAGAACCGATGGCAGGCCATGGAGGAGATCCCGGCCGAGACCGATGCCTCGCGCGACATGTCGAACGACCTGAAGAGGCGCGGATTTTCCTTCGTGGGACCCACGATCATGTACGCCTTCATGCAGAGCGCCGGACTGGTGAACGACCACCAGGTCCAGTGCTTCCGCTACGACGAGGTGGCTCGGCTGGCCTGACCACTGGAGGAGATGCCCATGCCCGGACCAATCGTGTTCATCAGCCATAACCGCGTGAAGCCGGGACGGCTGGACGACCTCCACCGGCTCAGTCAGTCGGTGTTCGGCCAGATCGAGACCGAGAAGCCTGCCACTGCCGCCTTCCTCGGCTTCCTGACCGCGGACGGCACCGAAGTGTCCTTCATCCACGTTTTCGCCGACGCCGATGCGTTCGCTCGGCATCTCGAAGGAGCCGACGAGCGCAGCTCGGCGGCTTACCAATTCATCGAGCCGCTGTCGGTCGAGATCTACGGCGACGCGGGCGACGCTCTCCTCGGGATGTTTCGGCAGATGGCGGAGACTGGCGTCCCACTCACGATCCAGCCAGGTCAACTTGGCGGATTCCTCCGTCTCTCGACGGGCTGACCCCTTCGGCGCCGATACACTCCGGCGCGTGGCCACGCCCATCGCATCGGTCGAAGTCCCAGCCAGCACCGCCAACCTGGGAAGCGGGTTCGACTGCTTCGCCGCCGCGCTCAGCCTGAAGCTGCGAGCCGAGCTGCACCCGGGGAACCTTCCCGGGATCGTGCTGACCGCCCACGGCGAAGGCGCCGCCGCGGCCGAGTCGGCCGGATCCGACAGTCTGGTCGTCCGCGCGTTCCGCGAGGGGCTGCGCGTGGCCGGTGGCCCGCCGGGTGCCAGCGGCGCCTGGCGGATCGAGGTGTCGTCCATGATCCCCGCGGCCCGTGGCCTCGGCAGCAGCGCGGCGGCCATCGTGGCCGGTCTCCTGCTCGGCGCCAGCGCGGGACGGCTGCCGACCACCGCGGATCAGCTGCTGACCCTCGCCGCTCGCATCGAGGGCCATCCGGACAACGTTGCGGCCGCTCTCTATGGCGGATTCACGCTGGCGGTCATGGATCCGCGCGAGGTCACGGTTCGCCGCTTCCGCGTACCGGAGGCGTGGATCCCGGTCCTGTTCATCGCCCAGGCGGAGAGCCACACCGCGGACATGCGCGCCGCCCTGCCCGGCCGCGTCCCGCTCCACGACGCAGCGAACCAGGCCGCGCGGGCTGCGCTGCTGGCGACCGCGATCCTGACCTCGGACGCGGCCCTGCTCCGGACGGCGATGGACGATCGGCTCCACCAGCCCTACCGCCTTCCGCTGCTTCCCGGCGCTGAGCGGCTGATCGAGACCGCGTACGAGATCGGCGCTGCCGGCGCCTGCCTGTCGGGCGCAGGCCCTTCCGTGCTGGCCATCTGCGACTCCCCGCTCACCGCCCACTCGGTGGAGAAGGCATGGAATGGGTCCGGCCAGTGGGGCATGGCCACCCGGCTGCGGTTCGATCTCGAGGGCGCGCGGCTGAGCTCCGCCGAGCCGCGAGAGACCGCCAGCTCGTGAGTCTCGCGGCATGAGCCTGGTCTCGCTGTCCGGAGTCTCGAAGAGCCACGGCGCCCAGCACCTGTTCAGCAACGTCTCGCTGCAGGTCAGCGCCGGGCGACGGATCGCCATCGTCGGGGCCAACGGGACCGGCAAGACCACGCTGCTCGAGATCATCACCGGCGAGCAGGACGCGGATACGGGCGCGGTGGCCCGCGGCAGGGACGTCGTCATCGGCTACCTCAAGCAGGAAGTGGCCGAGTCGCGCGGCCACTCGGTGCTGGCGGAGGTGCTCGCCGGGGCCGGCACCGTTGCCGGCATCGGCCGGCGGATGGCGCACATCGAGCAGGAGATGGCCGAGGCCGGCTCCGGCCCGAACGCCGAGGAGGAGCTGGCCGAG
Organism: Candidatus Limnocylindria bacterium; assembly: GCA_035251655.1. Lineage (GTDB taxonomy): Bacteria > Chloroflexota > Limnocylindria > QHBO01 > QHBO01 > DASTEQ01. Next base: position 2,726 of record DATFEC010000065.1, read on the forward strand.
CTGATGGACGAGTACGGGCGGCTCCAGCATCGGTTCGAGCAGCTGGGCGGCTGGTCGATCGAGGCGGAGGCCCGTCGCATCCTCGCCGGCCTCGGGTTTGCCGAGGGGGACGCGGAGCGCGACATCGGTGAGTTCTCCGGTGGCTGGATGATGCGGGTCGCCCTCGCTCGTCTCCTGCTGGCCAACCCCGACCTGCTGCTCCTCGACGAGCCGTCGAACCATCTCGACCTCGCATCGGTCGAATGGCTCCAGGGTTTCCTGGCCGAGTACGCGGGGGCGGTCATCCTGGTCAGCCACGACCGCGACTTCATCAACGTCGTCGCCAATCGAGTGGCGGAGCTGGCACGCAACACGCTGACCGAGTACGTGGGCGACTACGCCGACTTCGTCGAGCAGCGGGACACCCG
>DATFEC010000061.1:0-2338 GCA_035251655.1 Candidatus Limnocylindria bacterium
CCGTGGCGGCTCCAATTCCGTGGGCGGCACCGGTCACAAGGACAACCCGCCCCTTCAGTGAGGTGCTCATCTTCTCCGTGGCTCCTCGCGAACGAGAATGACTCTGTGTATCGGTCCGATCGTAGGGGCGACACCGGGTTCGCCTGAAGGGCCGGCTGGACCCTCGTCCCATGCCCCATGGCCCTGTTCCGGCCAAGTCTCGAGACGCCACCATCGACGCTGAGGCGGCTCGTGCGGGGAATCCTCACGCGGGCGGCCAGCGGAAGGAGCCGAATCATGAAGAAGATCCTCGTCGCGTACGACGGCAGCGAGCCCGCCGACCGAGCCTTGACCACGGCCATCGACCTGGCAAAGGCATTCGGGGCGTCAGTCGGCGTCGTCAGCGTGGTCCCGGTCCATCCGGGGCGGTCACCCATCGACCCCTGGGACGATCCTGCGGTGCATGCCGAGCAGCTCAAGCGGGCTGAGACCATCCTGAGGGCAGCCGGCGTGGAGGCGAACCTGCACCGGCCTGGCGGCGACCCCGCGAAGGTGATCGAACGGGAAGCCCGGGATGGAGGCTACGACACCATCGTCATCGGAAGCCGCGGCCAGAATGCCGTTGAACGGGTGCTGCAGGGCAGCGTGTCGGAGCACGTCGCGACGCACTCGCAGGCCACGGTCGTCATCACCCGGTAGTCATCGGGCCCGACCAGCGCGTCACCAGAGGCGAGCGCAGGCGGTCTCAGTATTCGGCTGGCGCGCGCAGGTTCCCGAGGACGCGGGCGATCTCCGTCCGGTATCGGGCGCCGGCTGGGTGCCGGGCGAGCCAGTACAGGTACGACGGATCGGTCTCCGCCAGCTCCTCGATGGTGCGGCCCGAGTAGTGACCGAAGTCGACGACGTGGGGGTTGAAGGTCGAGGAAGCCCAGCCGGGACCGACCGGCGTCGTCTCACCGGTGTCAACGTCGAATGACCGGGACGGGTCCTCAGGGTCGGTCATGCTTCAGCTCCTCGGCGGATGGTACGCCCAGCCCGCAAGTGGCGCCACTTGCCTGAAGGATCAGGCGGACGACGAGGGCGTCCCCGCTTCGGCAGCACCCCGTCGATGGAGGCCCTCCCGTGAGTTCGCTCGCCAGGACACGGTCCCGACCCACAGCATGAACGCCGACAGCCCGAACAGGACGATGGGTATGCCAAGCCCCGGAAGGAAGATGTCGACCAGGTCGGCGAGGATCGGGGCGGCGAGGACCGGGAAGAAGCTGGCCACCGACAGCAGGGTGTTCAGGATCCCGAAGATCCGGCCTCGAACATCGACCGGCAGCTCCTCCTGCAGCGCGGTCTGGGCCGGGATCGCGATCAGGGCGTAGGCAATCCCCGCCCCGAAGGCGATGGCGATGACGAGGGCGATGACGGAGAGCAGCGCCCCCAGCACGTCCGGGAGGTTCTCCTCGATCGGCTGGAGTGCCGGGCTGAGCACGGTGACCAACGGCTGCACCAGCGCAATTCCGAGGAGCATGGTCGCCGTCAGGAACAGGCCGACGTCGATCAGGAGGCGGCGCGGCAGGTATTGCCCGAACGAGTTCAGGAACAGGATGCCCATCACCGCGCCCAGGCCGGCGGGGCCCATGATGAAGAAGATGTCCTCCGCACTGAGGCCGAGGACCGTGGTGGCGTAGCCGGGACCGAGTGCGCCGAGCACGCCGATGATCGAAGCCCCGATGCCCAGGTAGCGCAGCGACCACCCGATCTTCGGCGTGCGCTGGACGAAGGCGACGCCCTCACGCAGCTCTTCGAACACGTGCGTGAGGGTCTTACCCACGACGAACGGCCGGGGCGCGGTCTCCGGCTTCACGTGGGGAAGTGGAAGAATCGCGAGCGCGGCAAGGACGAACATCACCGACACCACGACGTAGACCGCGTTCGGCCCGAGGGTGGTCAGGAGCAGCGGCCCGATGAGGCCGAACCCGATGCCGAAGGTGGCGTTCACGGTAAGGATGAAGATCGAGTTCGCGCCCATCAGGTGCCGGCGCTCGAGCAGCCTCGGGATGGCGGTCAGCTCAGCCGGTCCGAAGAAGGCGCTGATGGTCGAAATCACGAAGTTCAGGACCAGGATGAGAAAGACGTTCGCGCCGACCACGATGAACAGGGCGGTGCCAATCGCCCGGCCAATGTTGGAGAGGATCATGATCAGCCGCGCGTCGCTCCGCTCGACGAACACCCCGGCCAGCGCGCTGAACACGACCGCGGGGGCCAGGAAGGTCAGGATCAGCAGCGCGTTCGCGGTATTCGAACCGGTGGTCCCGACCACCACCGCCATGAGCGCGGCCAGGACCATGTTGCCCGCCAGCTGACTGAG
>DATFEC010000108.1:0-4744 GCA_035251655.1 Candidatus Limnocylindria bacterium
GCCTCTTGACATTGGAGTCACTCCAAGGTCTAGATTGAGGCGCATGATCACCTATCGTGTCGACATCGCCGTGGACCGGCCCGCCGACGATGTCTTTCCATTCCTGGCCGATATCGCCACCTATCCGCAGTGGATGGGCGGCATCAGCACCGAGGCGATCAGCCCCGGCCCGCTGGCACCGGGATTTCGTTACCGATACCAGATGGACGAAGGCGAGTTCGAGTTCGAGGTGACCAGTGTCATGCCCGGTCGCGGGTTCTCGGCCCGCACGGTGACCGGACCGATGGATTGGACCGGAACGTTCGAGGTGGATCCCGACGGTGACGGACGGAGCCGAGTCGTGAGCTCGGGCTCGGTCGGCCTCCGCGGGATCCGGCGCCTCATAGAGCCGCTCGCCGGAGGCGAGGTTCGGCAGCGGGAGCAGGCCGAGCTTGAGCGGCTCAAGAACCTGGTTGAGGGCCAGACGGTCGGGGCAGCCGCTGGCTGATGGCTCGACCTACCACTGGCTATCTCGTCCTGGCCGACATCTCCGGCTACACCCGGTACCTGTCCTCGAGCGAGATCGAGCGTGGGCCGGCGATCGCTGCCGACCTGCTGGAGACGGTCGTGGGAGGCCTCAAGCCCGTGGTACGGCTCGCCAAGCTCGAAGGCGACGCCGCGTTCTTTGCCGGGCCGGAGGCCGGCGTCCACGGCTCCGAGCTCCTGGACGCGCTGGAGGGGACGTACGCGGCGTTTCGGCGGCGCATACGGAGCCTGCGGGACAGCACCAGCTGCACCTGCGCGGCCTGCAGCCTCGTCGGCGATCTTGACTTGAAATTCTTCGTCCACCACGGAACGTGGGTGCGGCACCGGATCGCCGGCCACGACGAGCTTGCCGGAACCGACGTCATCGTTGCGCACCGCCTGCTGAAGGGGGCTTCGGGGAGCCACGTCAGCCTGCGTGGCGCCGCGCTGCTCACCGATGCCGCGGTGGCGGCCCTCGGCGTCGACCCGGAGCGACTGGGTCTTCGCCCCTTCGCCGAGACCTACGACGAGCTGGGCGAGGTCACCGGCCAGGTCATCGACCTCGGGGAGCGGTGGGAGACGGCCAGGGTGGCGCGACGAGCGATCGGCACGCACGAGCGGCTCGTGGACGAAACGATCGAGCTGGCCATCCCACCATCCGAGGTGTGGGAATGGCTCAGTGAGCCGGTGCGTCGCGGCTCGTGGGACGGCCGGGCGCCGGTGGAGATGGAGACGGTGGGCGGCCGGCGCGGGATCGGCACCACCAGCCAGTGCGTGGTGGGCCGGCTCTCGACCATCGAGGAGGTCATCGAGTGGCGGCCGTACGAGCGACTCGCGCGACGAGCGCGCGTCGGCCGTCTTGGGCCGATGACGTGGACCTGGGAGCTGCATCCGGCCGAAATCGGGACCACCTTGCGGCTTCGTTGGACGCGCCCGCAGGCTGCTGGGCGTGTGCGGCCGGTGCCTGCCGAGCTCGTGGAGGAGCAGCGGGCGGCGCTTCGTCGGTTGTCCGCGGCCGCCGGCGCGGAGGCGAGCTGACCGATGCGCATCGGCCAGCTGGCGCGGGAAGTCGGCGTGTCGACGGACACCATCCGGTTCTACGAGAGGTCGGGCTGGCTCCCGCGCCCAGATCGGCAGGACAACAACTACCGCGACTACGGCTCGGCTGACGTGGAGCACCTTCGGCTGCTCATCGACCTTCGGCGGATGCAGGTTCCGCTCGAGGTTGCCGCCCAGATGGCGGGCTGGTGCCATTCAGGCCACTGCACCGATACGACCCAGGCGCTGCCACAGGTCATCGCCGCCCGTCGCCGCGAGCTCACGGCCCGCATCGCCGACCTGCGCGAGCTCGACGCCCGGCTGGCGGATCTCGAGTCTCACCTGACCGGACAGCGGACTGAGCTCACGATGCTCGTGACCGGAGGACCGTGCTGCGATGCCGCGAGTTCGGTGATGGACGTCGCGGAGGGGGGTTGCGCGTGCTGCGCGGGTGCCCCAGGAACGCCTAGCTGAGGTACGGGTCTCCCAAGACGAGGTCGTTCTCGCCGCGGTCGAACTCGACCCGCAGGACGCGAGCCGGGCCGAGGGCGGTCAGAGTCAGGCGGCGCTCGGCGCTGTCGCTCCAGGCGATGGCGAGGTCACCCGGTCCTTCGGGGTGGACCGATTCCTCCGCGTCGATCACCAGCTCGTCTGCCCCCGGCCGGGTGACGCGGATGCGCCCATCCACCGGATAGAGGAGCAGCCCACGGTTCGGCGCCAGGGTGACGTCGAGCGTGGCGCCATCGGTCAGGGACGAGTCGGTGTAGCGACGCAGGCCGGTGTGGTTGACCCGGAACTCCGACATCGGTCCGATCAGCTCGAGCGTCTCGACCCCAGGGCCGTCGTTGATCGGTACCTTGTCGGCGGCCTTCAGGAGGGCAAACTCGGCGACCGGAATCGGCGGGTGGGTGTCGGGGTGGTAGACGAGGATGAATGCGCGGGTCACCTGGTCGGCGCCGTTCCACTCCTGGTGGTACATCCCGCGCACGCCCTCCGTCAGCCGCCCGAGGTCGCCCTCTTCCATCGTGCCCCGGATGTGGTTCAGGGCGTCGTCGTGCTCGACCTGGCCGGACAGGATGTAGAACAGCCGCTCGTTGGTCCGGTGCGGGTGGTGCCCGATCCCGAACCCGGGCTGGAAGAACCCATCGTGGATCATCAGAAACGGCCCGAGGTGCTGGACCGGGACGTACGGCCCAACGCTCTCGATCGCGATCAGCCCGCGGACGCCGAACTGGGCCTCCCCGACACGGAAGAAATGGCCCGACCCCACGACCGTGAGGTCCGTGTCGAGCTGGATATCGGCGAACGGCTCCATGGGCGCCACAGCCTAGCGGAGGTCGCCGGAGTGCGCCGGATCCGGGTTGGCGGTATCGTCCCGGCCACCGATGGCCATCACCACCCTCGAGCAGCTTCTCGACGAGTCCCGCGACCATGACTGCCCAGATCCGCACTGCGTCGCGATGTCTGCCCTCGCCGACCTGCCGACCCGGTTCGGCCACTTCTCCATCGTGGCCTTCGCCGAGCGCGGCGGCGCGGAGCGCGACGGCCCGGAGCATGCCGCGCTGCTGAAGGGTCAGCCGTGGGACCGCGAGGACGTCCCGGTCCGGCTCCACTCCGAGTGCCTGACCGGAGACGCGATCGGCTCGTTGCGGTGTGACTGCCGTGACCAGCTGGAGGCGTCGCTGCGGTTCATCGGGGAGCAGGAGCACGGCATCGTCCTGTACCTGCGGCAGGAGGGCCGCGGGATCGGCCTGGTAAACAAGATCCGCGCCTACGCCCTGCAGGACGACGGGCTCGACACGGTGGAGGCCAACCAGGCACTTGGGTTCCGGGACGACGAGCGCGACTACGGCGTGGCAGCCCACATCCTGCGCCTGCTCCGGGTGCGGTCGGTTCGGATCATCACCAACAACCCGCGCAAGGTCGCGGGGCTCGAGCAGCACGGCATCCGGATCACCGGCCGGATCCCCCTGGTCGTGCCGCCGAACGAGCACAACGTTTTCTACCTCTCGACCAAGGCCCGGCGGTCCGGCCACTACATTGACCTCGCCGGCTACGAGCACCTGCCCGAGCAGCTGGACCGACCGATCGTGAACGGCATGAGCGCGGCGGCGATCGCGGCGCTCGAGGGAGCCGAGGACGCGGTCGAGGCGGAGGAGGCGGAGAACGGCGCTGCCTGAGCGGGTCGCGATCATCACCGGGGCCGCCGGCGGTCTGGGCAAGGTCGTGAGCCGCGACCTCGCGGCGGCGGGGATGCGCCTGGCGCTGGTCGGATCCCGGCGCGAGCCACTCGAAACGCTGGGCGCCAAGCTGGGGTTGGCGCCGGACCGATGGATGGCGGCCGATGCTGATCTGCGCGACAGGGCGGCGGCCGAGGGCGTGGTCGATTCCGTGGCCGATCGCTTCGGGCGGATCGACGTGCTCGTCCACCTGATCGGGGGCTATCACGGCGGGCACCCGGTGGTCGAGGTGCCGGACACCGAGATCCAGGCGATGCTCTCCCAGCACCTGTGGACCACGCTCCACATGGCCCGCGCGGTCGTGCCGCGGATGACCGACGCGGGCTGGGGCCGGGTCGCGGCCGTCTCGTCGCCGATGGCGACCACGCCGGGCAAGTCGGTGGCGCCCTACGCGGTCGGCAAGGCCGCCCAGGAGGCCCTGCTCGGCACCCTCGCCCGGGAAGTGGCCGGAACGGGGGTCACGGTCAACCTGGTGCTCGTCCGCCAGATCGACGTCGATCACGAGCGAGACGCCAACCCGAGCCCGAAGAATGCGTGGTGGACGACGCCGGAGGAGATCTCGGCCACGATCCGGCACCTCGTGAGCGAGGAGGCGGCCGCGGTCAACGGAGCGAAAATTCCGCTCTACGGGAATGCCTAGCCTCGTGTTCCGATCGCGCGCCCTGGCGGCTGCACTGCTTGGGTCGGCACTGCTCGTCGGCTGCATGTCGAGCACTCCCCCGTCCAGCCCCGGTCCGTCAATGACGCCGAGCTCCGAGCTGACGGCGTCCGGATCCCCTTCCGTCGAGCCTTCTCCCAGCGAGGTTGCCATCGCCTGGCGGCAGCTCGCCCCGACGGGTGGTCCGGTTCCGCGCGAGGATCACACCTGGACGGTGGATGACGACGGGGCGGTCGCCTACCTGTTCGGCGGTCGCGACGCGACCGGGCCCGGCACGCTCGATGACTTCTGGGCCTTCGACCTC
>DATFEC010000107.1:0-2122 GCA_035251655.1 Candidatus Limnocylindria bacterium
CATCCCCACGTCATCCTCGGCGGCGACGGAGGACCCCGTCAGGCGCGGCTGGTGGCGACCTGGGCCGACGAGTTCAACCGGTCGTCAGCGACCCCGGAACGGCTGCGCGTCGCCTACGGCCGCGTGCGGGAGGCCTGCGAGACCCTTGGCCGGGACCCGGACGAGGTCACGAGGTCGGCAATGGTCGGCGTCCTGGTGGCCGAGACCGCCGGGGAGCTGCAGGAGCGCGCTCAGGCCATGCTCGTCGGATTCGGGTCGGATGCGGCAAGCGATGGAGAGGCGTGGCTGGCCGAACGCCGCGGCCGCTGGATCATGGGCACTCCGGACGAAGCGCACGATCAGATCAGCCGATTCGAGGAAGCCGGCGCACAGCGGATCATGCTCCAGGACTTCCTGCCTCGCGACCTCGAGATGATCGGTCTGCTCGGGCGCATCGCCCGCGGCTGAGCACGCGGAGCGACCGGCTGGACCAGTTGGAGTAGAGTACCCGCCACCGATCGTCGGACCGACCTCCGCCCATCGGTTTGATAGACCGTTAACGCGGGCCCTGGCCGGGCACGCCTGGACCTGATCCTCGCTCCTGAGAGGAAGGAGCCATGCCTGAGACCATGGCCGTGGTCGCCATTGCGGTGATCTCCGGCATCCTCGGGGCCATCCTCGGCTACGTGACGCGCCGGGTGTGGACCGCGACCAAGATCCGCAACGCGGAGTCATACGCCGAGCGGCTCGTCGCTGACGCGCGGACGAAGCAGAAGGAGATCGTCCTCGAAGGCAAGGACGAAGTCCTCCAGTCCCAACGCGCATCCGAGGAAGAGGCCCGCCAGCGCCGGGCCGACCTCCAGCGCCAGGAGCGCCTGCTGCTGGACCGCTCCGAGAGTCTCGATCGCAAGTCGGAGGCCCTCGACCGGCGAGAAGCGATCGCCGAGGAGCGGGTCGCCGAGGCGGAGGCCGAGAAGCTCCGCCTGGCCGCGTTGCGCGACCAGCAGCTGACCTCGCTCGAGCAGATCGGAGGCCTGTCCGCCAGCGAGGCGCGCGAGAAGCTCATCCACGAGGTTGCGGAAGAGGCCCGGGCCGAAGCGGCGCACCGCGTCCGTGACATCGAGCGGCGGGCGATGGAGGACGGGGAGGAGCGATCGCGCCGGATCCTGACCACCGTCATGCAGCGTATGGCGGCTGACCACACGTCGGAGGCGACGGTCACGGTCGTGCACCTGCCGACCGACGAGATGAAGGGACGGATCATCGGTCGGGAGGGCCGGAACATCCGAGCCCTGGAGCAGGCGACCGGGGTCGACCTGATCATCGACGACACGCCCGAGGCGGTCGTCCTCTCCGGTTTTGACCCGGTCCGCCGGGAAGTGGCCCGCATGGCCCTCACCAAGCTCATCGCCGACGGCCGCATCCACCCGGGGCGGATCGAGGAAACGGTCGCGAAGTCCCGGCAGGAGATCGAGGTCGTCATGCGCCAGGCGGGGGAGCAGGCTGCCTACGACGCGGGCGTCCCCGGGCTCCACAACGAGCTGATCCGCCTCCTCGGCCGGCTGAAGTACCGGACCTCGTACGGACAGAACGTGCTGAACCACTGCATCGAGACAGCGCGCCTGGCGGGGATGCTCGCGGCCGAAGTCGGAGCGAACGTGGCGGAGTCGAAGAAGGGCGGCCTCCTCCATGACATCGGCAAAGCGGTCGATCACGAAGTGGAGGGCCCGCACGCCCAGATCGGGGCCGATATCGCGGCACGCTACGGGGTGGCGCCGGTCGTGACCAACGCGATCGCCGCTCACCACCAGGAGGTGGAGCAGGAATCGGTGGAAGCCACCGTCGTCCAGATCGCGGACGCCATCAGCGCGTCCCGGCCGGGGGCCCGCGGCGAGGCGCTCGACAGCTACATCAAGCGCCTCGACGACCTGCAGCAGATCGCGTTGACCTTCCCCGGTGTTGAGCGCTGCTACGCGATCCAGGCGGGCCGCGAGGTGCGGATCCTCGTCCACCCCGAGGAGATCGACGACGCGGCATCGTCCCGGCTGGCCCGTGACGTCGTGCGCAAGATCGAGGAGCAGCTCCAGTACCCCGGCCAGATCAAGGTCACCGTCATCCGCGAGACGCGGGCCGTGGACTACGC